>CALVYN010000004.1 GCA_944372245.1 uncultured Bacilli bacterium | reverse complement strand
GGCTCAAAATTGCACTTAGTCTGTCAATTTAGTTTGAAACCCTTAAAACTTGCACTTAGTTTGTCAATTATCGAAATTCGCAAACTTTTTTTGAGAGGTGGCTCTCCGGGCCCTCAAAGCTGCCTCTCACCTATAAATAACCAGGCCTAAAGACACATGGGTAAACATATGCGCACATGTGCTCGCATATGCGTACGCGTAAAAGATAGAAAAATAAAAATGAGGGAAGTCCCCTCATTTCTATATATAGATACTTGAGTTCAGCCCTGGATTGCGTTCAGCTCATCGACCCGGCGCTGGTGTCGGCCACCTTCGAAGGAGGAGGCCAGAAAGAGGTCGATGCGGCGGATGATATCCGCCACCGGCATGAACTTGGCGCCAAAACAGATCACGTTGGCGTCGTTGTGCTGGCGGGCCAGCTGGGCGACCTCATCGTTATAGAGGAGCGCCGCGCGGATGCCATGGACCTTGTTGGCCACCATGCACATGCCCTCGCCCGAGCTGCAGATCAGGATGCCGAGATCGGCCCGGCCCTCGGCCACATCGCGGGCCGTCCTCTCGCCGAAGATGGGATAGTCGCAGGAGTCCAGGGACTTGGTCCCCTGGTCGACAACCTCGTAGCCGCGCTCCGCAAGGTGCGCGATGACGGCCTTCTTGGCCTCGAAGCCGCCGTGATCCGACGCGATGGAAATTCTCGCCATATCTATTCCTCCCTGTTCCATTCTCTCATGATCGCCTCCGCTGCAACCTTCCCCTGCCTGAGGATCTTGGGCTCCGCCCCGGTGAGGAGGACGACGGTCGAGGGGATCGAGTCGCCCAGCGGGCCGTCGATGACCGCGTCGATCTCATCGTGGAAGATCCTCTCGATGGCATCCGCATCGGGGGCGGGGGGCTCGCCCGAGCGGTTGCAGGAGGGGACTAGGAGGGGAACATCCACCGCTCTGAGAAGCTCTAGAAGGTCCGGATGCGCGGGCACGCGGATCCCGATGGTCGGACCACCGAGGGCGACCCTGTCGGGGATGGTGTCCCGCCGTTTGAGGATGAAGGTCACCTCGCCGGGCATGAAGCGCGCGATCAAGCGCTGCTGGCGCGCATCGACCAGGGCGTATTCCCCGATGCGGGAGGGGTCGGCCAACATCATCGTGAAGGGCTTGTCGGCCGGCCGCCGCTTGACCGAGACGAGGCGGTCGTAGGCCAGGCAGTCGTCGAAGCGGCAGCCCAGGCCGTACACCGTCTCGGTGGGAAAGGCCACCAGGCCGCCCCGCTTTAGGATCGCGGCGGCCGCCGGGATATCGGCGAAAGTCAATCTCTGCATAGATATCTCCTCCTCTCGGGCGATTCACCCTCATAGGAAACCTAGAATATAATCCATCAGATAGGCGGTGGCACGGATGAGCATCAAAGAGAAAATACTGAAGATGTGGAGCGAGAGGCCGCGTAGGCGCTTCGGCGCCTCCCAGGTCCAGATCCTCATGAGGTGGATGCGTTTGACCCTCTGGATATACGCGGGCGCAGCCCTGGTGGCGCTGGGCCTGTTCTTCATCTGCGCCGCTGCGATGGACCATGGCCACTTCTGGAGTGCGGGCTGGATCCTGGTCACCGTCTTCGTGCTCATCGGCCTGGCCATCATCTGCGGCTTCGCCGTCGCCCTCAAGCGCTCGCGCATCCGCGAGGAGAACAACGCCAACATGATCCTCTCCGTCGGCGCGGTCGAGGCCGCGGCCATCGGCCAGTGCGGCGTGATCGCCATCGACCAGGATGACCGGATCGTCTGGATCAGCTCCTATCTGGTCGACAACGGCTTCACCGGCGTGGGCGAGGGCGTCGAGGTCATCGCGCCCGAGCTGCGCGACGCGGTCATCAAGGGGCGGGACACCGACCATCCCACGGTCTTCAAGAGGGAGAACCGCAGCTTCCGCGCCTGGTATTCCTCCGCGGACTACTGCTTCTTCG
The DNA here is from genome assembly GCA_944372245.1 of uncultured Bacilli bacterium. Taxonomy (GTDB): domain Bacteria; phylum Bacillota_I; class Bacilli_A; order RFN20; family CAG-288; genus CAG-568. The sequence continues at coordinate 49,116 of CALVYN010000004.1, read as the reverse complement.
TCCAGGATATTACGAGGATAGTGTGCCTCAATGAGACGATCGAGGAAGAGTCCTCGATTCTGGGCTTTATACAGATAGACAATTTCTCTGAATACGGAAAGAATGCTAAAACGGCCACCCAGGCGGAGATCCAGATTGCCGAGACGATCGGCAAGGTCAGGGACATCCTGACCGACTTTGCCAACCGCTATCGCGTCTACATCGGCCAGAGCTCCGACTCCACCTTCATCCTCCTGGGCGAGAAGTCGTGCCTGGATAAGATCCGAGCCGACGGCTATCCCCTCTGCTCGGAGCTGAAGAGGCGCATGGACGGCACCGTGACCATCTCGGTGGCCATCGCCTGGGGCTACACCTCCTTCGTCGAGCTGTCCAAGCACGCCACCGAGGCGCTGGGCCTGTGCAACTCCCGCGGCGGCGACCAGCTGATCGTCTCGACCCCCGAGGGCAACCTGGTGACCGGCGGGGACAACTCCATCCAGTTCTCGACGCGTGCGATCCTCTCCGAGTGGTGCCAGAGCCTGCTGGCCGAGGTGCGCAAGTCCCCCAACGTCATCATCGTGCCGCCCGCCAGCAGCGGCTTCGACGAGCTGGCGGCCACCATCGCCCTCAACGAGATGGTCACCTCCACCGGCATCCCATGCTTCTGGGTCTTCGATATCGACTCGCTCCAGGAGCGGGCCCGCAGCGGCCCCTCCCGCTGGTGCACCCACGCCCAGGAGAACGGCTCCGCCAAGCGCGCCCAGGCCGCCAAGAGGGATATCCGGCCCGAGACTCTGATGATCTGCGTCGGCTTCTCCACGCCCGAGGGTTCCTGCGCCCCCAGCCTCTTCCAGGGCGAGGAGAGCCTGCGCACCATCATCATCAAGGGGCGGGACCCCGTGCCCACCACCTTCACCCATCCGGTCCTGACCCTGGATATCGGCCAGGCCTCCTGCTTCTCCGAGCTGGTAGCCGGGATGATCGAGACGACGATGTCCAGCCTCCACCTGCCCACCTTCGTGGCGACCCTCCTCTATACCGGAATCCTCGGTGCGACCCAGAGCTTCACGGTCAAAACCAGGGCCAACACCTTCCTCTCGGCCGCCTTCCTAGAGCGCCAGGGCGCGGAGAACGAGAACGCCCTGGACATGCTCAAGGAGACCAGCGAGGAGTTCCGCGCCAGGATGGACATCCTCAACACCTCCGATATCCCCTTCCCTGGCGTCCTGGTCTGCTACGACCCCGACTGGCGCAAGACCACTCTCTCCTCCGAGGCTCTGGATGCGGCCCTCAACGACGCGCTCAACGTCGCCCACATCTCGGCCGCCTTCGCCCTCTCCCGCAGCGGGGATCAGGAGATCTCCGTGGCCGGCCGGGGCGACGGGGCGCTGCCCATCCCCCAGATCATGCACCAGCTGTCCCGCCACACCACCACCCACGGCGAGCGCACGCTGGCCCGGGTGGAATCCGACGACCTGGAGGAGGTTCGCCGCCACCTGATCTCCGCCATCGCCCGCGCTCTGGGGGCGAAGGACCCCTATCCCGAGCTGGAGAGCGAGGAGCACGAGCTGGACGAGGTCGCAGTCGATAAGCCCGCTATCGAGCCCGAGGCTCCCACCGACGAGGACGAGGATGAGGAGGACGAGTCAAAGTGAACAAGATAGCCAAGAGAATGGTGACCGCCGCCGGCATCCTGTGCGGCATCTCCGCCGTCGCCGCCATAGTCATCCTGGTCTGCATCCTGCTGGTCCCCTTCGACTACTACTGGGCCGTCGGTCTGGCCGTGGGGCTGAGCCTAGTCTTAGCCACCCTGCTGACGGGCTGGTTCTTCTACTGGCGCATCCGCCACGTCTCCGATGCGGGCGACATGAGCCTGACCGACGTCTACGGCCCCCAGATCAGCCACGCCCTGGAGCGCTGCCGCGTGGGTCTGATCCTGGTGGACGAGAAGGGGATCGTCACCTATCAGAGCGACTACATGGCCAAGGTCGGGGTGGCCGCCCTGGAGAAGCCCATCGGAGAGGTCACGCCCCAGCTGGGCACCATGTTCGAGTCCGGCATCACCAACAACCGGATCGACTTCAACAACCACAGCTTCGATGTCGAGCTGGTCAAGAGCGCCGGGCTCTTCATCCTCAAGGATGAGTCCGAGCTCAGAGGGCGGCAGCGGGACTATCGCAACGCGGCCCCCTTCGTCGCCTTCGCCCGCGTGGACAACTACGCCGACCGCATCACCGCCGTGGGCGAGGTGGCGGTCGCCAAGTGGATGAACCAGCTGTCCACCACCCTCTACGGCATCGGCGAGGGCCGCTACGTCATCCGCTCCGTGCGCGATGATACCTACATCATCATCGGCGAGAACGACCAGCCCCTGGAGCAGGTCGACAACGAGCTCTCCATCGTGCGCGAGGTGCGCGAGATGAATAATTCCATCTCGACCATCTCCGTTGGAGTTGCAAGAAATTTCCCCGACCTGGCCTCGGCCTGCGAGGAAGCCTACAGCAACGTCGAGCTGGCCGGTGCCCGCGGCGGCGACCAGGCCCTGATCAGCGAGTTCGGCAAGGCGGCCAGATACGTCGGCGGCACCACCGAGTCCAAGGCCACGATCAACCGCGCCCGCATCAGGCTGCTGTCCAAGGAGCTGATCGCCGCCATCCAAGAGTCGGAGCTGGTCCTGACCATGGGCCACACCTACGCCGACTTCGACAGCATCGGCGCCTGCCTGGGCGTCAAGAGCATCTGCAACACCCTCGGGGTGAAGTGCCGCATCGTCTACGTGCCCGAGAACACCGAACAGGAGTGCCGCAAGGCCTTCGAGGACCAGTATCGCGACCACCTCGACGAGCTGACCATCGACTGCGCGGACGCCCTCGATGCCATCAGCTCGAAGACCCTGGTGGTCCTGGTGGACGTCTCCGCCCCCGAGCGGCTGGTCTACCCCAACTTCATCAGCTACGACTCCGACGTCCGGGTCGCCCTGATCGACCACCACCGCCAGTCCGAGCGCACCTTCAAGCACGTGGTCTTCAACGGCTCTGACTCCTCGGCCTCCTCGGCCTGCGAGCTCCTGGCGGAATACATCGAGGCCTCGCCCATCCCCATCAACATGATCGACGGGGCGGCCACGATGATGCTGGCCGGCACCATGGTGGACACGACCCGCTTCCGCTCCAAGGTGGCCGAGCCCACCTACAAGGCCATGTCCTACCTGCTCAACCGCCGGGCCTCGCCCAAGGTGGCGACCTCGATGACCCGCGAGAACTACGAGCAGTTCAAGACCAAGATCAAGTTCCTCAAGAACGCCTCCAACTACGCCGAGAACATCTGCATCGCGGTCGATCCCGATTCCGACGAGATCGTCGATACCACGATGCTGGCCATGGTGGCCAGCCAGGCGATGACCATCGCCGGCAACGATGCCGCCTTCGCCATCGGGCGCATCTCGCCCGAGAAGATCGGCATCTCGGCCCGCTCCAACCCCAAGTTCAACGTCGAGAAGATCGTCAAGGCCTTCGGGGGCGGCGGCCACTTCTCCTCGGCCGCGGCCACCGTCGTCTCGACCGACCTGGAGGCGGTCAAGCAGCAGCTGATCGCCGTGCTCAACGATGGCGATTATGCACCCGAGCCCAGCAAAAAAACGGATAATAGGAGGCGTACGCTGACGCGGACGAACTCCTGAGAGCGCGCCAGCAGCAGAAAGTGAGGTCAACAGCATGAAGATTCTGCTCAAGAAGGACGTGAGAAAGGTCGGCAAGGCCGGCGATGTCGTCGAGGTTTCGGACGGTTACGGAGCGAACTTCATCATCCCGCAGGGCCTGGGCGTCCTCTACACCAAGGAGGCGGTCAAGGTGCGCGAGAAGGAGCTCTTAGCCATCGCCCAGGAGAAGGCCAAGAGGACCGCGGAGGCCCAGGCCATCGCCAAGAAGCTCGAGGATATCGTCTTCCGCTTCGAGGCGCCGGTGGGCAACCGCGGCGCCATGATCGGCACCATCTCCATCAAGGAGCTGAAGAAGGCCCTGAGGGAGAAGCTCAACGTCAGCGTGGACAAGGAGGATTTCCCCGAGCACAACATCGTCAACGCCTTCGGCATGTCCCACGTCAAGGTCGAGCTGTACAAGGGTGTATACGGAATTATGAACGTTCTCGTCGAACCCAAGGCCAGCGCGAAGAAGTAGGTTAAAATCTATCCGTCAGATAGCATTGGGGACCTGTGAAGGTCCCCATTTAATACGAGGGAGGTAGGCGCATGAACGTTGATTCTGCCGTGTATGCCGAGCGGGCGGTCCTGGGCATATGCATGATGGATCGCGACTCCATGCTGGATTCCACCAGCATCCTCACCGAGGAGGATTTCTCGACCAAGGCGACCCAGCTGGTCTTTCGCGCGATCAAGCGGGCGGCGGAGCGGGGCACCTCGGGCGATGCGGTCGACGTGATCGAGATCCTCAATGGCGACCACACCCTGGAGTCGGTCGGCGGCGTGGGCTTCGTCAAGAACCTGGTGGCCAACGTCGACGACATCGCCAACTACCGCGACTACATCACCGTCATCCGCGAGCGCTCCTCCCTGCGCCGCCTGGATGAGGCCTGCCACAAGATCACCGACCAGATCAAGAAGGGTGGCATCGACAACATCCCCGAGTTCATCAGCAACAGTCGCAACATGATCGCCGAGGTGGCCGAGAAGCAGCAGGTCGGCGGCTTCCGCTCGGTCAGCCAGATGCTCGATGCGGTCCTGGGCGGCTACGAGGAGGAGAGCCGGCTCCGCCGCGAGAAGGGGACCGACTACTACGTCACCGGCGTCTCCTCCGGCTACCGTGACTTCGACCGCATCACCTCCGGCTTCCACAAGGGCGAGCTGATCATCATGGGCGCCCGCCCCTCGGTCGGTAAGACCGCGCTGGCCATCAACATGGCCCTCAACGCGGCCAAGAACGTCCCCGTGGCCTTCTTCTCGCTGGAGATGGATGCGATCAGCATCATCCGCCGCATGCTCTCCAACACCTCCTACCTCTCGGCCGACGAGGTTCGCGACCTGGATCTGGTCTCGAGCACCGACGAGCGCGGGCGCCACGTCTTCACCCTCCCGCCCAGCAAGCGCACCGACCCCGATGCCCTGAGCCACATGAGCTTCCTCCAGAAGGGCCTGGCGGACCTGCGCCAGCGCGAGATCTACATCGACGACCGCCCCGGCACGACCGTCAACGTCATCCGCAACAAGATCCACCAGCTCCAGACCAAGGTCCCGACCCTGGGTCTGGTCGTCATCGACTACCTGACCATGATCGTCTCCGCCGGCGCCAAGGTGAACTCGCAGGACAGCCGCGCGACCGTGGTCGGCGACATCTCCCGCGCCCTGAAGAACGTCGCCCGCGACATGTCCATCCCCCTTCTGGTCCTCTCCCAGTTCTCCCGCGACCCGGACAAGCGCACCGGCCACCACGAGCCGACCATCTCCGACCTGCGCGACTCGGGTAACATCGAGCAGGACGCGGACCAAATCTACCTGCTCTACCGCCCCGACTACTACGATGACGGCAAGAGCAAGGATGAGGACGGCCAGAAGGACCTCCAGGTCAACCAGCCCATCTCCCAGACCATCATCAACATCGCCAAGAACCGCAACGGCCCCACGGGCAAGCTGACGATGAGCTTCGATAAGCCCCGCTGCATCTTCACCGAGATCGCCGACGAGAACCAGTACGGGGCCGGCGAAGGGAACTAGAGCATGAGATACCTCAATGTCGGTTCCGGCTCCACGGGCAATTCCACCATCATCTACACGGCCCAGGCGACCATCCTCATCGACTGCGGGGTCAGCCGCAAGCGGGTGGTGGATTGCCTCCGATCGATCGGGCGCAGCCTCGACGATGTCAACGCCCTGCTCATCACCCACCGCCACAAGGATCACACGGCGCACATCGACTCGTTCGCCACTTTGAAGGAACGCACATATAGTGGCGATGCTGGCGTAATTGATAAGCAATACCAATCTACGAATGTTTTAAAGAGTTTTCAGCGGATCGAGATCGCTGGCCTGGCGATCACCGCCCTGCCGACCTCCCACGATGCCCCGGATTCGATGGGGTATCTCCTGGAGGATCTAGCCAACGGCCGCCGGCTGATGTACATGACGGATACCGGATATATCCCCTTCAAGGATCTGGACTACTGCCACGACTGCGACTTCTATCTCCTGGAGAGCAACCACGACCCTGAGACCCTGATGCGCTCCGACCGCAACAACTGGCTGAAGATGCGCATCTTAAGCGACAAGGGCCACCTGTCCAACCAGCAGTGCGCCCACTATCTGACCCTCATGGTCGGCAAGCGGACCAAGGAGGTAGCGCTGGCTCACCTCTCCCACGAGTGCAACACGCCCCAGATGGCGCTGGACACCTTCAAGGATGCCTTCATAGCCCAGTTTGGCAAGGTGCCCGATTTGACTTTGAAGACCCTCGACGCGAAGACGCCGGTCGGGGGCGGGGATACCATCAACTGATGGGACGCCTGCGCTTCATCCTGGTGGGCAAGCCCCACTCTCCCGAGCTCGAGAACCTCTATGAGGACTATCGCAAGCGCCTTTTAAAGTACGCTGATACCAAAGTCGAGTACGCCCGCGAGGTCAAGCTCCCCGAGCGCCCCTCCCCCAGCCAGATTCAGAAGGCTCTCGACGACGAGGCGGAGGCCGTCCTGAAGACCATCGGGAGGACCGACTGCGTCATCGCGCTGGACTTAAAGGGCACCGAGAGCGACAGCGAGACCTTCGCCAGAGAGTTCTCAAAGCTCAGCGAGCAGAGCGCCAATCTGGTCTTCATCGTCGGCAGCTCCTACGGCATCAGCCCCAGGATTCGCCAGCGGGCCGACTACCTCTGGCGCCTCTCGACTCTGACCTTCACGCACCCGCTGGCGCTGCTGGTCAGCATGGAGCAGGTCTATCGCGCCTTCAAGATCAACCGCGGGGAGACCTATCACAAATAGGAGAAGCCAAAAATCGCTAAAACCTAGTATATTATTCAACGCCTCGGGGATTGGCGCAGTTTGGTAGCGCGCTTGGTTCGGGACCAAGAGGTCGCGGGTTCAAACCCCGCATCTCCGACCATTTAGAGAGAACCTGCCTGATTCCATCCCAGCATCGCGGATGGGGTCAGGCATTTTTCGTGGGTTGGAATCCCCGGTTGATATCTGCTACACACGATTGATTTATCAGCTTTAAATTTCTTGTTTACCGTCCATCTTTCAATCACAAACAACTTTTTGTTAGAGAGCTAAGCATTCATAGATTCAAGCCTGAAATGATTTCAAAAATCTGACGTGATTACAAAAAATACCTGTGCCTCTCAGCGCAGGTATCTCTTAATCGTGGCTGGGGATGGTGGATTCGAACCACCGCATGCTGGTTTCAGAGACCAGAGCCTTACCACTTGGCTAATCCCCAATTGCGAAAGTGAATTATACCCACGGGCCGAAAGCATTTCAACACACCCAGTTAAAAAGACCGGGATTCAAGGAAAATGGCAGTGGAAATTTGCTAAAGTATATCCCGTCGTTTCCACATATATTTCGTGTGCACGCGCAAGCGCACACGCGTGGGAATTACGGAAAGGAATCGGCATGAGCGAAAAGAGTTCACCCGAGGCGAAGAAGCAGAACGCCTCGGCCAAGGCTCTGCAGAAGGATCCCGAGTACCAGAAGTATCTGGCCGAGAAGGATTACCTGCAGGGCTTTGACGCCGCCTGCAACACTCCCGAGCAGGTGGCTGCCAAGCTCGACGTGGATCCCGAGAAGGGCCTCACCGAGAGCGAGGCGAACAGCCGTCGCGAACGATTCGGAGCGAACAAGCTGCTGGAGGCCAAGAAGGAGACGGTCTTCCACATGTTCATCTCCGAGTTCAAGGACCCCCTGGTCCTGATCCTGCTCGTCGCGGCTCTGATTGACGCGGTGTTCGCCATCATCAACACCGTCGGTGGTGCCTCCGACCCTGAGGACTGGGCCGAGATGGGCGTCATCCTGGCCATCGTCCTGCTGGATGCGGTCATCGGCACCATCCAGGAGGCCAAGGCCTCCAAGGCCCTGGACGCCCTCAAGAAGATGTCCTCGCCCAACTGCACGGTGCGGCGAGACGGCAAGATGCGCACCATCAAGGCTGAGGACGTCGCCCTGGGCGACATCGTCATCCTCGAGGAGGGCACCATCGCCCCCGCCGACATCAGGCTGACCCACTCGGTCAACCTCAAGTCGGACGAGGCCTCACTCACCGGTGAGAGCGTGCCCGCCGAGAAGGCCGTCGACGTCGTCCTGGGGGCCGATCACGCCCTGGGCGACGAGGACAACATCGTCCACTCCTCCTGCCCCATCTCCTACGGCCGCGGCGAGGGTATCGTCGTCGGCACCGGCATGAACACCCAGATCGGCAAGATCGCCAACATGCTGTCCGAGGAGGATGAGGAGACCCCGCTGCAGAAGAAGCTCGCCTCCCTGGGTAAGGTCCTGGGCATCATCTGCTGCGCCATCGTCGCGGCCATGTTCGTGGTCGGCATCCTCTGGCTCATCCCCGACATGGTCGCCGGCACCGTGACCGGCGAGTCGATCAAGTCCCTCTTCATGCAGGCCATCGCCCTGGCGGTCGCCGCCATCCCCGAGGGTCTGCCCGCCGTCGTCACCATCGTTCTGGCCATGGGCATGTCCCGCATGGTCAAGGTCAACACGATCGTCAGGAAGCTGCCCTCCGTTGAGACCCTGGGCTCGGTCACCGTCGTCTGCTCCGATAAGACCGGCACCCTGACCCAGAACAAGATGACCATCATGAAGGTCTACGCCGACGACACCATCGTCGACGCCGACAAGGTCGATCTGAACACCCCCGAGTTCGAGGTCGTGACCAAGGGCATGATGCTCTGCTCCAACGCCTCGATCAACGGCGACCGCTACGGCGATCCCACCGAGCTGGCGCTGCTCGACTTCGCCAACCGCTTCGGCATGATGCGCGAGACCGTCGAGCGCGAGGAGCTGCCCCGCCGCGACGAGATGCCCTTCGACTCCGTCCGAAAGATGATGTCGGTCAAGTCGGAGATCCTGGACGTCCCCGCCAACGCCGTCCTGACCCGCTACGCCTACCAGGCCAGCGACACCCACCCCAGCCTCATCTTCACCAAGGGCGCCCTCGACTCGATCCTGGCCCACGCGGACCGCATCCTGGAGTCGGGTCGCATCCGTCCCCTCACCGAGGAGGATATCGCCCACATCAACGCCGCCTCGAAGACCCTGGCCGAGCAGGCCTACCGCGTCCTGGCCCTGGCCATCCACGGCGGCGAGGGCATCGATGAGGAGCACCTGGTCTACGTCGGTATGGTGGCCATGATCGATCCTCCCAGACAGGAGGCCAAGCCCGCCGTCAGCAAGTTCCACACCGCCGGCATCGCCACCATCATGATCACCGGCGACCACGCCGACACCGCCCTGGCCATCGGCCGCGAGCTGGGCATCGCCAGCGACATCTCGCAGACGATGACCGGCAAGGAGATCGACGAGTGCACCCCCGAGGAGCTGCAGGAGAGGGTCAAGACCACCAGGGTCTTCGCCCGCGTCTCGCCCCAGAACAAGGTCGAGATCGTCAAGGCTCTGAAGGCCAACGGCGAGATCGTCGCCATGACCGGCGACGGCGTCAACGACGCCCCCTCGCTCAAGGCCGCCGACGTCGGCATCGCCATGGGTATCACCGGCACCGACGTGGCCAAGGGCGCGGCCGACATGGTCCTGGCCGATGACAACTTCGCCTCGATCGAGAAGGCCGTCGAGGAGGGCCGCGGCATCTTCGCCAACATCAAGAAGACCATCTTCTACCTGCTCTCGTCCAACTTCGCTGAGATCCTGGTCATGTTCCTGGCCACCTGCGCCAACATCATCCAGCCCCTCTCCGCCATGCAGCTATTGTGGATCAACCTGATCACCGACTCGCTGCCCGCCATCGCTCTGGGCCGCGACGACAAGGATCCCAACATCATGAGCGAGAAGCCGCGCAACCCCAAGGATGGCGTCTTCGCCCACGGCGGCTTCACCTTCTGCCTCTTCTACGGCTTCGTCATCTTCCTGATCGTCTTCGCCGCCTTCCTGATCCCCGTCCTGCTGGGCATCACCCACAGCACCTACGGCACCTCCAACATGACCCAGATCTCCTACGGCACCCTGACCTGGGGCCAGCTGATGGAGGCCGAGGACCTCAAGGAGGCTTTGACCGCCGCCTCCGGCATGAGCTGGGACCAGCTGGTCGACTCCTGGGGCAGCCTGAGCGCCGAGACAAGGGATGCGATCAACGCCGCCCTGCTGGGCGCCGGCAACAAGTACGCCCAGTACATGGCTGACGGCCAGCTGGTCTGGGCCGAGGCCCAGGCCGCCATCGTCATCTTCGAGGATGCGCGCACCATGGCCTTCACCACCCTGGCCTTCGCCGAGCTGTTCCACATGCTCGGTATGTCCAACCTCAAGCGCTCGTTCGTCTACGTCTTCAAGGGCAAGAACTGGTTCTTCATCGTGGCCTTCCTCTCCGGCATCATCCTGCAGATCATCGTCGCCGAGGTGCCCGGCCTGACCAACCTGTTCCTGGGTCACTCCAACGGTCTGTGCGCCGAGTACTGGGGCTACTCCATCTGCCTCTCCCTCGTCCCCCTCATCGCTCACGAGCTGGCCGTTCCCGTCTTCAAGAACAAGAACATCATCTAGGAAGAAATCCATCCCGAATCGAAGTGAGGCACGGCAATCCGTGCCTCACTTTTTAAGTTCATATCGCTCTCATATATATTCTTCTGTGGATAGTTATGTTTGGAGAGCGTTGACAGGCTTTGACAGGCCCCGGCTCCTCTTCTATAATCTTTTGGCTTTGAAAGAGAATACGCTGGTTTTTCTCTTGGCAAAGCTCTCTGCTGCGCGCCTCGTGAGAGCTGCCCGCAGCCGATGACCGAAGGGAGGCATAATGCCCATGAGAAAGTACGAGATCATGTACATCGTCAAGCCCACTCTCGATCAGGAGGCCTACAAGGCTGAGAATGCCAAGCTGGCCAAGATCCTGACCGACAATGGTGCGACCATCACCAAGACCACCGAGTGGGGTCTGAGGGACCTGGCCTACGAGATCAAGAAGGAGAGGAAGGGCTACTACGTCATCCTCAACTTCGAGCTCGGCGAGTCCACCAAGGCTCTGGATGAGTTCGGCCGCATCGTCAGGCTGGATGCTAACGTTCTCCGCTACCTGGTCACCAAGGGTCACGATGAGGTCGCTCAGGCGCCTCGTCAGAACGCCTAGTGATCACGAAAAGGAGTAACTATGGCAATCAATCGCGTCATCCTGATCGGTAGGATGACCAGGGACCCCGAGAAGAGGACTCTCACCTCGGGATCCAACGTCTGCAGCTTCACCCTCGCCGTCGACAATCCCCCGCGCAGAGACGGGGGCAACTCCACCTCCTTCATCTCCTGCCAAGCTTGGACCAAGACCGCCGATAACGTCTGCCAGTACTGCCACAAGGGCAGCCTGGTGGCCATCGACGGCCGCCTGTCCCAGCGCAGCTACGAGGGAAGGGATGGTAGCAAGCGCTCGATCGTCGAGGTCATCTGCGACAAGGTTCAGTTCCTGGAGAGGAAGGGAAGCCAGGAGAGCACCAGCATCTCCGCGGTTGCCGAACCCTCTGCGGACGAGCCCATCGAATCCATCGATTCCGCCGACGATGATTTGCCCTTCTAGTCTGTAACTGTCAGGAAAGGATTTTCAAAGATGTTCAACAGGAAGTTCAAGCCCCGCCGCAAGGTGTGCTACTTCACCAAAAACCACATCGAGTGGATCGACTACAAGGATGTCGAGCTGCTGAAGAAGTTCATCAGCCCCAACGGCAAGATCACTCCTCGCTCCACCACCGGCACTTCGGCCCGCTACCAGCGCATGCTCGCCAAGGCGATCAAGAACGCGCGCTACATGGCCCTGCTGCCCTTCGTGGTCGAGTAGTCTTCACCGCGAGAGACACCTTGTAAGCACCGGCAGATGCCGGTGTTTTTTGTTTCCAACTTTATATGAAATGGGAATGACTTTCTTGGATTAGGTAATTGTTCTCTTTATTAACATCTAATTTAACAATTCTTCAGAGAACTCTCGCTCTCAGCCGCGGACTGTCAGACTAAGTGCAAATTGCCAGACTAAGTGCAACTGCCAGTGAAAACTTGTACCTACTCTGGCAGGTGCCGATTTGCGCTTACTGCAATTTAGCGTTTGCGGCGTTTTTTGATGCAGTTATACTTTCTGAGTTATGGCAGCAAAGATTCAGCGTTACAGCCGCGGATGCGGCTTCTCCTACACGGCGGGCTTCTTCCCCACCCTGTGTCTCATCCAGCGTAAGCCGGAGCTTCTGAGGCTGGTCTACGCCTCAAAGGATGCGGTGGGAACTGAGGGGTTAGATAGAATCCTTAGCCTAGTAGATAAATCTAAAGTCATCATCTCCGACGAGGCAGTGGCAAAGCTCGGCTCCAAGGGCAACGACCACGTCATCGGAGTCTTCAACATCCCTGAAGAGCAGGCTCTGGACCCCGAGGGCGACCACCTGGTGATGGTCAATCCGATGGATATGGGCAATGTGGGCAACGCCATGCGCACGATGCTGGCATTCGGCTACAAGGACCTGGCTCTCATCACTCCCTGTGCCGACTGCTTCAACCCCAAGGCGATTCGGGCATCCATGGGCGCCTTCTTCTCTATCCGCATCGCCCACTTTTCCTCCTTCGAGGAGTATATAAGCGCCTATCCTCGCACCTTCTATCCTTTCGTGCTCCAGACCGACCGCTTCCTCTCCAAGATCGAGAGAGTTCCGGCCGAGCCGATAGCCCTGGTCTTCGGCAACGAGGGAACTGGCCTACCCGAGGGTTTCCGCACCCCTGATGCCATCAGGATCGAGCAGTCGGACGAGGTCGACAGCCTGAATCTGACCACCTCGATCGCCGTGGCTCTCCACGACTTCCGCTATCGGATCAAGAGGGGATAGAGCCAGAGGTTCAGCAGCGAATATCTTCTCTTGAATTCAGTGCTCTATTAGAGTTAAAACCCTTCGGTTTGCCGAAGGGTTGTTTGTTTTCAAAAGAGTATTTTGTCCTCCATTAAAAATAACGTTATTTAACCTGAAACTTTTAGCCTCGAAAGGCGACAATTATGCCCTGAATCGAAGACTGGAGGAGATCGTTATGGAGAGAGGAATCGTCATCGGCGCCGACCCGCACGTGATGAAGGACCCCGTCAGCGGCCACTACTACTCCTACTGCACGGGCGAGGACGACGAGGATCAGGACTGGGCCTTCAACATCTATGTCTCGGATGACCTCGAGGAGTGGCGCTACTGCGGCAAGGCGCTGAAGAAGGATGAGAAGCGCTGGGGCCGCGACTGGTTCTGGGCGCCCGAGTGCTACTACTCTCCCTACTCTCACAGGTATTTCCTCTTCTACTCCGCCCGCGTCTATCCCGAAAAGATCGCCGAGAACTTCGGCCGAGCGGACTTCATCGAGTGCGCCAAGTTCGGTGTGGCCACCTCCGACTCGCCCGAGGGGCCCTTCATCAACCTCGAGGCGCGGCCCATCGACTACTTCCCCTATAACCGCACGCAGCCCGACCTCAACCAGCTCATGGGCCAGGCCGATCTGATGAAACCCTGCTCCCTCAAGGAGAGCGAGAAGGCGCCCAGGGGCGTCTTCTCCTCGCTCATCGACGTGAACATCTTCTTCGACGATGACGGCCGGCAGTACATGTACTTCTCCCGCTGCGCCTATCCCAACTGGATCTGGGATGAGAGCCTCGGAAAGTTCGTGGAACAGAGCGACATCTCCGGCGTCGAGCTCGACCCGACCTGGTTCACCGACCCAGAGGGTAGGACAATGCCGACCATCGCCCCGCGCTTCTTCGATGCTAATCACGACGACCAGCGCTATCCTGGCGTGCGCAAGGACGGCTTCGTCAACATCGTGGGCTACGATCTCCAGCCCCAGAGCTGGGAGCTCTACCACGTCGACGACTACAGCAAGTATCACGGCCAGCGCAAGGACCGCCGCTGGAGCGAGGGCTCCACGACCTTCGTGAGAGAGATCGACGGCAAGCGCACCTACTGCCTGACCTACTCTGCCAACTTCTTCGAGTCCCCCGCCTACGGCGTCGGTCTCGCCTTCGCCGACAGCCCGCTGGGCACCTACACCAAGTACCAGGCTAACCCCATCATCCACCAGAAGCCCGAGGAGGATATCTACTCCACCGGCCACGGCTCGATCGTGGAGGTCGGCGACCGCCTCGTCTACGTCTTCCACGGTCGCAACCACATGGCTCCCAAGCGCTCGCTCTTCTGGGCGGATATCGACATCGAGAGGAAGGATAAGGTCGAGGTCGGGCCCTACCACACCTGCCATCTTAAGAGGGATTAAATCTTAGAGCCAAAGCAAAAGCGCTGGGTCAGGCCAGCGCTTTTTGCATGAGCTATTCAGACTTCTTATCTTCCGATTCTTTAGGGGTTTCGTCTTTATTTTCGCCGGAAGCATCCTTTTTATCTGCTTCTTGGGTTGCTGCCTGGTCCTCTGCGGTCGAAGCCCGGGGGATCTCGATGACGCGGCCGCCGACGATATCCTTCGCCGGGCCGGAGTACTTGGGCTTGATGGGAGCGATGAAGGTCTCATAGACCCAGGTGCCCAGGAGGAAGAGACCCACGAGGTAGAAGACGATGGTCACCAGGATCTCGTAGGTGTGCATCGCGTTGCCCTCGCTGTCGGTGAAGAAGGGGAGACCCTTGGCGCGGTCGATGGTGAACATGATCGCATACATGATGCAGAGCACCGCGACCAGGAGAGAGAAGATGCAGCCGATCCAGCGCATGACGGTGAACTTCTTAAAGCGGGCTGAGAGATAATCCCACGCCTTCCGGCAGCCGGCTTTGAGCCGGTCCTTCATTTCCTTCATTTCCATGTGAGAGATGATACACGACCCAGGAGGGTTTTACCTCTAGTAGACCTTGCCGGGGCAGTACTCATAGCCGAAGTTGTTGAAGTCGAAGGTGTCCAGGTCATCGATGGCGATGAACCTGTCGGGCGAGACCGCCAGCATCAGGTTGAGGGGGTGGTCCTTGCAGGTGGGGTCGATGAGGGCCATGACGCAGGGCTTGTGCTGAGCCACGGCGTAGCCCAGCTCAAAGGCCTGACCGGGGTCCTCGTTGAAGTCGCACTGGACGAAGAGGCACATCTCCGAGCGGTTGAGCCCGAGCAGGTCCTCGTAGTAGGTGTGCGCCTGCCAGTCGCGGTTGTTGTACCAGCGCTCGTCCTCTTCGGGGTCCTGACCGAAGACGTGGCCGCCCCACTGGTGCTCGACAGGCCGGTAGGAGCCCTCCCAGTCGACGCTGGGATTCTTCTTGAGCAGGGCGTGCGCCCGCTCCATGTTGGCGACCTGCTCAGGATTGAACCAGGAGCAGGCGATGTAGAGCCTCACCTTGTGCATAGGGATAACCTCCGATGAAAAAAGCCCACGCCTGACGCGTGGGCCCCGCTTCCTACTCAGCGTCCTCGTTGTTGGGGTCGAAGTCGGCGTCGGTGTAGACGTTCTGCACGTCCTCGATCTTGTTCAGCTCGTTGACGAAGTTGATCAGCTTCCGCTTATCCTCGCCCTCGAGGTGCTTCTTCTCGTTGGGAACCCAGGCGATCTCCGACTTGAGGAACTCAGTCACGCCCTGGCTCTGGATGATGTCGTGAGCCTTGGCGAAGTCCTTGCGGTCGACAGTGATCTCGAGGGTGCCGTCCTCCTCGTTGTAGGTGGCGGTCTCCTCGATGTCGGCCTCGATCAGAGCCATCTCGATGTTCTCCTGGTCCTCGGGCTTGGCCTCGAAGATGAAGTCGCCCAGCTCCTTGAACAGGAACATGACCGAGCCGGTGTTGCCGATGTGGCCGCCCTTGTGGTTGAAGACGGCGCGCACGGACGCGAAGGCTCTCTTGTCGTTATCGGCTAGGGTGTCGACGATGATAGCGACACTGCCGGGGCCGAAGCCCTCATAGCGACCGGAGATGTAGGTGGTGGCGTCGCCGCCGGCCGCCTTCTTGATGGCGCGGTCGATGACGTCACGGGTGACACCCTGGCCCTTGAACTTCTCGATTGCCGCTCTCAGCGAGAGGTTGGAGTTGGGGTCGGGGACACCAGACTTGGCCGCAAGGTAGATCTCCTTGCTGGCGCGGTTGTAAAGCGCCGACTTCGCGGCGTTGGTCGCGGCCATCTTCTTGGCGCGAACCTCATGTGCTCTTCCCATGCCGATATACCTCTCTATTTATTACTGCTGCGCGCAAAAACGATACGCAGAGTGCAGGCGGTATTTTATCCCTACGCGCATTATTGTTTCAACATAAATTAACCTGGATGAGAGAGGCGTGGCTCCTGTTCGATAATCCCTCAAACCCTCTCTGATCAGCTTGTGCAACATTTTGAGACTCGTGCCTCTCAGACAGTGTGAAGAGAGGGAATATATGTCATCCATAAGTGTATCCCGCAAGAATTTTCTTCATAAAAATGCTGCCCACCGAATGGTGGGCAGCACTTTTTGTAACTTGGTTTAGAGCCTATCAGTTCTGCTCGGCCGCCTCGGGCAGGGCGGGGAGGTTGAAGCCGGGCTTGATCTCCTTGACCTTGGCGTAGGCCAGGCGGTAGTAGGACTGCTCGGTCTGGAGCTTGTGGGAGGTGGGGTTCTTGACCATCAGAGCCTTCATGGACTTGACGTTGTCCACGGTGGTGTCCTCGCGGCCGACGATGGCACCGGAGACCAGCAGGGCGGTGCGCATCGAGCCGAGGTTGTTGCCGCGGATGACCTCGCCCTTGACGGTCTTGGACAGCTCGATGAAGAGGTTGTCCGCGCCCGCGCGGTCGTTCAGCAGGAGCAGGACGAAGATGCGCTCGCCGGCGACCTGGGCCTTCTCCTCGTCGTTGAGGTAGGCGCTGACCTCGTGGATGCGGGGGAAGGTCTCCAGGGCCTGGTCGATCTCGCCCTTGGTGTAGAGGTGGCTGCGGAAGAGGTAGATCATCGTCTTGGCCTTCCAATAGCTGTCGTAGGCGGTGAAGTCGGGGACCAGCATCTCCCTGTCGGCGAACTCGTTGCCGCGGTTGTAGTAGTAGAGGTTGAAGGCCCGGCGGTCCTCAGCGTTGCGGGTGGAGACCAGGGAGAACATGTCGGCGGCGTAGTCCTGACGGAAGGGGCAGAGCTGGTAGATGATGTAGTCGCCGGAGAAGGCCGCGCCCCAGATCATGCCGGAGCGGACGATCGACTGGCTGGGGACGGCGGTGAAGGCGACAGCCATCACGACGGCGAAGACGATCGCCCAGAAGGCGAAGCCGCCCAGGAACATCGCGATGGGGTTGCGGTTCAGGTCATCGTCCTTGGGCGCATAGCGGGAGTGGATCTCTAGGAACTGGGATCCGTCGAAGTAGAGCCGCTTCGCAGGGCGGGAAGCATCCCAGCACACGCCGGAGATGCACAGATAGGACAGGCGGTAGCCCGCCAGGTAGGCGCCGATCGTCTTGCCGATGTTGTAGACGATGACACCCAGGAGCGAGCCGAGGAAGAAGACGGCGATGAGGAAGCCGACGCGGGAGGCCGCAGTCGAGTTGTCGCTGACGATGCCATCCTGCATCGAGCCCACCGCGATACCCACGATGAAGCCCATCACGAGGATGAAGAAAGGCCAGGCCCAGTTCTTCTTGAGGATGGGGAGCGGCTTGGTCGGCTTCTTCATCTCGTCGATCATCTGGACGGCTCTCTTGGAGGGAGTGCCCACGCCGGTCTGGGTCGAGCCGGTGGTGGACACTTCCGGGCGCTGTTCGTTTTCAGCCATGAAGTTTTCCTCCTAGCGGGTTAAGAGTATAAGACAGACGAAGCCCCGCTACCTTATCTACGATCTGCTTTTCGCTCGCCGGGGTCAGTTTCAAAGGTCTGACCCCAGCCCTCTGGGCGATCTCAGTCAGGGTGGAAGCATCTTCGGAAAAGAGGAGCTGGGCCGCGAGGAGGTAGGCCGCATCGAGGTTGCCCTCCCGGCCCTTGGCCGCGGCGATCTGAGCGATGTAGGTCAGAGGGAGCTGGGGCCGGCTCAGGCGGTGAATCAGCCCGATGAGGTTGGCCCCCTGCCAGGCCACCTCATCCAGCGCGAGAGTCCCCATGGCCCCCTGGTCAAAGAGGGCGCGCGAGCAGGCTCTAAGGCCGGCGGGCACACCCGGAGCGACGGAGAGCTCTAAAAGGCGGATGAGGCAGGAGAAGCCGGTGCCGACGGCCGCATTCAGCTCCGCACGGTCAATATAGGTGATATCGCATCTGGGCATCCTCACGCTGCGGAGGAAGCCCCTCTCGGAATCGAAGAAGGAGCACTGGGGGATCAGCTCGCTCCCGCCGCAGGTGCCGGCCAGGACGACCGAGAGATTTGCGGCCGAGTAGGGTTCGACCTTGGCCTTGGCCAGGTCGGCCAGAGGGCCGGCGTAGCGCAGGCCCAGGGCCACGGCCTTGGCCTCCTCGATCTGGATGTGGGCACCGATGGCGACCAGGTCGGTGACGCCCTGCTGGCGCAGCTGGCTGGCCAGCTCGTCGAGCTGGGCGAGAGGGACGGGACGGTCGGCGGGCCAGTCCAGATTGAGATTTACACCTTCTCCAGGGTTGGAAACGAGCCCGGAAGTAAGGTTTAGGGTAGCTGTCAGCATAAAAACCTCCCAAAAACAATCTATTTTCGGTTATCCTAAACCAAAAGCCAAAAACATTTCATTGGGCTCCATCTTCCACGCCCGGTGGATAGGGGTGAGCCCTCCGTTGCCAAGAGCTGGAGGAAACCGCAGTGCAAAAGGTCAGGATGATGAAGAGATATGCCGACTTCCTCATCGAGGTGGGCATGCATTCGGTCTTGCGGCAGGACGTCGTCATCTACGCTGATGTGGATATGAGCGTCTTCGTCCGCTACCTCGTGGGCGAGCTCTACAAGGCCAAGGTGCGCCGCGTCCAGGTCGTCTACCACGACCAGGACATCACCCGCCAGTGGGTGAACAACACGCCGGAGACTAGGATCCCCGCCGCCGTGACCAACTTGGCCGAGCGGGTGGCCGGCTACGCCCGGGAGAACATGATCCTGGTCGATCTGGTCGGAAGGGACTTCCACTCCCTCAAGCGCTTCTCCCCCAACAAGCTCATGGCGACCTTCCAGGCCCTCTCCGACTCCTACCAGTACTTCCTCGCCTACGCCACCGATAGGATCAAGCACGTGCGCGCGGTCGTTCCGACCCGCGACTGGGCGGCGGAGATGTATCCCGATCTGACCCCCTCCCAGGCTCTGGACCACATGTGGCAGCAGCTCTTTGCCGCCCTCGAACTGGCCGAGGTGAGAAACGACGAGGCGATCATGAGCCACTTCAGCCAGGTCGACCGGGCCGAGGCGGCGATGAACCGGAGAAACCTCTACCGCCTGCACCTGACCGTGCCCAGCGTCGGCACCGACCTGACCGTCCAGCTGCCCTTAAAGGGCTTCTGGCGCTCGGCCGTCCGCACCGACACCACCCGCCAGGAGACCTTCGTCAGCTACATCCCCTCGGGCGGGATCTACACCTCGACCCACTCCCACGGGACCGATGGCGTCCTCGCGGTCACCGCGCCCCTATACCTCTATGGAGAGAGGATCGCCGGCGCGCGGCTGACCTTCAGAAACGGCGAGGTCGTCGAGGCGACCGCCGAGACCGGCGCCGAGGCTCTGAACGCCTTCATCCAGGACGTCTCGGCCAGGCGGCCCGGCATCCTGACCATCTCCGCCTTCCCCGCGGGTCCCAGGCAGCGCCTGGCCGGTTTGGGGTGCAACGAGCTGAACATGGCCAGCCCCGTCGCCCTCTGCCTGGGCCAGAGCAGCGCCGACAGCCTGGCCGGCTCCGAGCTGATGGACCGGAGCGAGCGCATCTCCCACGGCCTCAACCAGGCCTACACCCGGCTGAGCCTGCCCGTGTACGCTCCCGACCTGTGCATCGTCGGCGAGAGCATCGACCCCCTGGGCAACCGCAGCACCCGCACCGTCTATCAGAAGGGGCGGCTGGTGCTGGATTGAGGCTGTAAGACAACGCTAGCAACCTAGAGAGAAGCTCGCCCGCGCGTGCTATACTTTGCGTGCGCTTACGGCGAGTTTTGTTTTGCTTGTTGTAGGTAAACAGCTGATTCATCAGGAGGATCAAATGGCTGCTAAATCCGAAAAGAAGACGAAACAGTACGTGTACCTCTTCAAGGAGGCTCACGGGCTGGGCAAGGAGCTGCTCGGTGGCAAGGGCTCCGGTCTAGCTGAGATGCACTCTATCGGGATCAACATCCCCGAGGGCTTCACCATCACCACCGAGGCCTGCACTCTCTACTACAACTCTCACGAGAAGATTCCCGCCTTCCTCGAGAAGGAGATTCTCACCAAGCTCCACGAGCTGGAGAAGCTGACCGGGAAGAAGTTCGGCGGCAAGGAGAACCCCCTGCTGCTGTCCGTCCGCTCCGGTGCGCGCGTCTCGATGCCCGGTATGATGGACACCATCCTCAACCTGGGTCTGAACGACGAGACCGTCGAGGCTCTGAAGCGGAAGACCAACAACGGCCGCTTCGCCTACGACTGCTACCGCCGCTTCATGCTGATGTTCACCAACATCGCTATGGGCCTGTCCCGCGACGAGATGGACGCCATGCTCGACGAGCTGAAGAAGGCCAAGGGCTACAAGAATGACTACGAGGTCACCGAGGACGAGCTCAAGGAGCTGATCAAGAAGTACAAGGCCTACTACAAGAGCAAGTTCAAGACCGACTTCCCCAGCGACCCCATCGCGCAGCTGATGACCGCTATCCGCGCCATCTTCCGCTCCTGGAACAACCCCAGAGCTATCCTCTTCCGCCGTCTGAACAACATCCCCGGCGACTGGGGAACCGCCGTCACCGTCATGCAGATGGCCTACGGCAACATGGGCGAGAAGTCCGGCACCGGTGTCGGCTTCACCCGCTCCGCCTCGACCGGCGAGAACAAGATCTCTGCCGAGTTCCTGCAGAACGCTCAGGGTGAGGACGTCGTCGCCGGCATCCGCACTCCCGACGACATCTCCAAGCTGCACAAGCTGATGCCCAAGGTCTACGACGAGCTGGTCAAGGACGCCAAGAAGCTCGAGCGCCACTACCACGACATGCAGGACTTCGAGTTCACTGTCGAGGAGGGCAAG
Organism: uncultured Bacilli bacterium; assembly: GCA_944372245.1. Taxonomy (GTDB): domain Bacteria; phylum Bacillota_I; class Bacilli_A; order RFN20; family CAG-288; genus CAG-568. Next base: position 27,899 of record CALVYN010000004.1, on the reverse strand, counting down.
CTCTTCATGCTGCAGACCCGCTCCGCCAAGAGGACCGCGAAGGCCGCTCTCAAGATTGCCATCGATCTGGCCAAGGAGGGCATCTGCACCCAGGAGGAGGCGCTGACCAAGATCGACGCCCACTCGCTGGACCAGCTGCTCCACCCCACCTTCGTCGAGGCCGATCTGAAGAAGGCCATCGCCATCGCCCAGGGTAACCCCGCCTCCCCCGGCTCCGCCGTCGGCCACCTGTCCTTCGACGCGGCTGACGCCAAGGCCCGCCACGACGCCGGCGAGAAGGTCATCCTCGTGCGCGCCGAGACCGCCCCTGAGGACCTCGAGGGTATGGTCTCCTCCGAGGGTGTTCTGACCATGCGCGGCGGTATGACCTCCCACGCGGCCGTCGTCGCCCGCGGCATGGGCATCTGCGCCGTCACCGGCTGCGGTGCCGCCATCGTCGACGAGAAGAACCGCAAGGTCACCATCAACGGCAAGACCTACGGCGAGAAGGACACCCTGTCCCTCAACGGTTCCACCGGTATGATCTACGAGGGTGCCATCGCCACCGAGCCTGCCCACATGACTGGCGACTTCGCCACCATCATGAAGTGGGCGGACAAGATCCGCGCCGGCAAGATGATGGTCGAGGCCAACGCCGACACCCCTGCCGAGGCGATCAACGCCGTCAACTTCGGTGCTGACGGCATCGGTCTGTGCCGCACCGAGCACATGTTCCGCAACGGCGAGCGCCTCGATATGATGCAGCGCATGATCCTCGCTGACACCACCGAGGAGCGCATCAAGTGGCTGGATATGCTGGAGCCCTACCAGGAGGAGGACTTCTACCAGATGTACCTGGCCATCGGCGGAATCAACCTCAACGTCCGTCTGCTGGATCCCCCTCTCGATGAGTACCTGCCCAGAGAGGCCGACAAGATCGCCACTCTGGCCAAGGAGACCGGCAAGACCGTCGAGGACGTCAACAAGAGGATCGCCGAGCTGCACATGACCAACCCCATGATGGGTCTGCGCGGCTGCCGTCTGGACGTCGTCTACCCCGAGATTGGCCGCATGCAGACGACCGCCGTCATCAAGGCGGCCCTGCGCGCCGAGAAGACCCTGTCCGAGAAGAAGGGCAAGAAGGTCCACATCACCGCTTCCATCATGGTTCCTCAGGTCGTCGAGGCCCGCGAGCTCAAGTTCGTCAAGGACCTGATCTGCGAGACCGCTGACAAGATCATCGCCGCCTCCGACTACGACAAGAAGCTGAAGTACAAGGTCGGTACCATGATCGAGACCCCCAGGGCCGCGGTCACTGCCGGCGAGATCGCCAAGCACGCTGCCTACTTCTCCTACGGCACCAACGACCTGACCCAGTTCACCTTCGGCTTCTCCCGCAACGACTACTCCAGCTACATCACCCAGTACCTCGACAACAACCTCATCGACTTCGACCCCTTCAAGACTGTCGATCCCGCCGGCGTCGGCCGTCTGATCGAGCTCTCGGTCCGCGAGGGCAAGGCTACCAACCCCGAGCTGGTCTGCGGTATCTGCGGTGAGACCGGTGGCGATCCCGAGTCCATCGGCCACTTCTACGAGTACGGCTGCGACTACGTCTCCTGCTCGCCCTTCCGCGTCCCCGGTGCCCGTCTGGCTGCCGCTCAGGCGGTCGCCAAGGCCAACATGGCCAAGGCTGCGTCCGAGACCAAGGCTGCCAAGAAGACCAAGAAGGTCGCCAAGAAGGCCAGCAAGAAGGCTGACAAGAAGTCCAAGTAGTCCTCTCGCCATCCGCTGATAGAAGAAGCGCCCGCGCCTCGCGCCGGGCGCTTTTTCTATCCTTCGATGTATGGATTAAAATATCCGCGTATGGAAATCACATCTGCCAGCTATACCGCTCACGCCAAGGCGATCCTCTTCGGAGAGCACTCGATCGTCTACGGCGGCTCAGCCATCGTCGTGCCCGTGCCCCAGCTGAGGGTCACCGCCACGGCGACCTTCAACGGGGGCACGCCCGCCGAGTTTGTCATGTCCCAGCGCCGGGTCGGCCTCGAGGAGCTGGCGCGCTTCTATCCCGGGGTGTACACCGCCCTGAGCCACTTTCCCTGCCCCGAGGGCTACTCGATCTCCCTCTCCACCGAATCCAACATTCCGACCTCGAGGGGGTTAGGCTCCTCCGCTGCGGTGGCCCAGGCGATGACCAACGCGCTCCACAACATGTTTAGAAATGCGGAGTGCCTGTGTGATTCAAAGCTTACCAACCCGGTTCCCCGGAGCCAGATTTTTACGATTGTCCGCGCCTGCGAGGACGCGGTCCACGGCTCGGCCTCGGGCCTGGATCAGTGCGGCGTCTGCTCCTCGGTCACCCGCTTCTTCCACCGGGCCAGCCGCCAGGAGTTCTCCGTGGCGGACGAGCGGACCTTCGACTCTCTGGTCCTGGCGGAGACGCTGGGTCTGCCCCTCCCGAGCCTCGGCCTCAGCCTCGTCATCGCCGACACGGGAAAGGACAAGAACACCAAGGATGCCATCGTCAAGGTCAGGCAGCGCCTCGATAGGAACGACCAGGCGGCCGTGGCGGCCATGACCGCCCTGAGCCGCCTGGCGGAGGAGGCGCGAAGGATCTGGCTGCGCGAGGAAGCTAGAAGGATCGGCGCCCTCATGGATGAGGCCCAGACCCACCTGGCCTCGCTGGGGCTCTCCACGCCCGAGCTGGATCAGCTGATCGACAGCATGCATAGCACCGGTGCCCTGGGCGCCAAGCTCTCCGGCGGCGGCTGTGGCGGCATCGCCATCGGTCTCTACAGTGACGAGCAGACGGCCGAGAGAGCCATCGCTCAGCTCAAGATTCTGGGCAGGGACGCGTGGAGGGTCGATCTGTGAACCTGAGCCTGGCCAGCGCACACGCCAACCTCGCCCTGGTCAAATACTGGGGCAAGAGCGATGAGGATCTCATCCTGCCTAGGAGCCCCAGCCTCTCTCTGACTCTCGATGCCCTGAGCACCACCTGCGTGGCGGAGGGCAGCACCACCGGGGAGGATGCGGTCTTTATCGATGGAGAGAAGACCGAGAGCGAGCGGGACCTCAACTATCTACGCTTTTTGAAGGCGGAGCTGGGCCTTGAAAGTGGGGTCATCGTCCGGTCGGTCAACCACTTCCCCCAGGCAGCAGGTCTGGCCTCCTCGGCCTCCAGCTGCGCCGCCATGGCCGGGGCACTGGTCGGCCTCAGCGGGAAGAACCTCTCCCTGCCAGCAATCTCCAGGCTGGCAAGGCACGGCTCGGGTTCGGCCTGCCGGAGCGTTTACGAAGGCTTTGCCGCCTGGGTCGAGGGTGACGATCAGACCTCTGTGGCCCAACCTCTGGAAAGCCCCCTGCTGGAGGATATCAGCGTGGTCATCTGCCTGGTCAGCCGCGAGTTCAAGTCCATCCCCTCCCGCCTGGGTATGAGGATGGCGCAGTCCTCGCCCCTGTACGAGGATTTCATCTACCAGTGCCACCGGGATTTCAAGGAGGCCTGCACCGCCCTGAGGCTCGGTGACCTCAGCACCCTGGGCGACATCACCGAGAGAAATACCCTGGCAATGAACCGGGTCAATCAGACGGCTAGACCTCCCCTGATCTACCCCAGGGAGAAGACGGAGATGATCTGCGAGCTGGCCAAGCAGCTGCGGGAGGAGGGCATCGCCTGCTGGTACACCAACGACGCGGGCGCCAACGCCTTCCTCATCACCCAGGAGCAGTTCGCCCCGCTGATAGCGCAGCGGGTGCACAGCCGATTCGACGTCGAGACGATCATCGCTGGACCCGGTCCAGGATTGGAGGTGAGACATGCCTGACGAGAGAGAATTCAAAGCCTCAGCCCCCGGAAAGATCTTTCTGATTGGAGAGTACTCCGTGCTGGAGGGCTGCCCCGCTTTCATCGCCGCCCTCGACCGCGGCGTCGAGGCGACCTATCGCCTGGGTGAGAAGGGCGAGCCCGAGGGCGAACTAGTCAGCTCGGCCATCGCCACCGCCAGGGCCTATGTCACCGAGGGCAACATCCCCTTCAAAGAGGGGAGCATCAGCCTGGTCAACGGCCTGGTCGATGCCGAGGGCCACAAGATCGGCCTGGGCTCCTCCGGCGCCATCTGCGCCGCGGTGGTCCACGCCATCTTGAAGGCTCACAGCATCGAGCCATCGGTCAGCCTGCTCTACCGCCTGGCCTCCATCGCCGAGGCCAACATTCAGCCCGATGGCTCCTTCGGAGACGTGGCGGCTGCAGCCTGCGGCGGCTTCTTCGAGTACAGCCCCATCGACTCCGACTGGCTGGGCAGCCACATCGCCACCACCCCGGTCAGAGCCCTGGTGGAGTCGAGATGGCCCACCGTCACTGCGACCCGCTACCCCTGGCCGGCTAACCTCCACCTGCTTCTAGGCTGGACCAGGGAGGAGGCCTCAACATCATCTTTAGTGAAGAAGTTTAAAGTTGCTAAAACTAAGAAAAAGAAAGAGTTCCAAACTTTTATCGATGCTTCCAATCAGGCTGCATCGATGTTTAGAAAGGCGCTGGACCGCGGCGATTCCGCCCGGATCTGCGAGGCGATCCGCCTCTCGCGCGATGCCGTCAGAGCCTTCTCCAACGCGGCCGAGATGTCGCTCTACACCAAGAAGCTGAACAAGCTGGTCAAGCTGGCCGAGCGCTACGGCGCCACCGCCAAGCCCTCTGGCTCCTGGGGTGGCGACTGCGGCTATGCCATCTGCGACAGCCAGGAGCAGATCGAGGCGGTCTGCGCCGAGTGGGAGAAGGCGGGCATCGAGCCCCTGAGGCTGGAGTTTGCTCCTGCCAAGTTCAATATCTAGGTTTATGGCAGACGAAGAGAGAGCCAAGCGCAAGCGCGAGCACCTAGAGCTCGCCATGAAACAGACCGACGGAGATAACGGCTTCGACGAGATGGAGCTGATCCGTCCGGCCCTGCCCGAGACCAAGCTCAGCCAGGTCGACCTGAGCACGAGCTTTCTCGCGCACGAATTGAAGGCCCCCATCCTCATCGAGGCGATGACTGGGGGCACGGATGAGGCTGCCAAGATCAATGAGGCACTCTCCAGGATTGCTAGGGACCTGGGAATCGGCCTAGCTCTCGGGTCCTGTTCGATTGTCGAAAAGAGCCCTGAGTCCCTCAGCTCGTTCACCATCGCGCGCAAGGTGAATAGAAAAGGACTTCTGTTCGCCAACTGCTCGCCCACCACTCCGGTGCGAGCCATCAGAAAGACGGTTAAAGGCATGCGGGCCGATGCCCTCCAGATTCACCTCAACGCCGTCCAGGAGATGGCGATGGCCGAGGGTGACAGGGACCTGACCTGGCTCGAGCACATCGGGAACATCCGGATGTCCTGCCCCTGCCCCATCATCGTCAAGGAGGTGGGATTCGGCCTCGACCGCCGCTCGGTCCAGAGGCTCGTTGAGATCGGTGTCGACACCTTCGATATCGGAGGAAAGGGCGGCACGAACTTCGCACAGATCGAGCTCGAGCGCGGTGGGAATGACAATCATCTCTCCACCCTGGCTGACCTCGGTCTGACCACCGCCGAGTCGCTGATGGACCTCAGGGGTATCAAGGGTATCAACATCATCGCCTCCGGCGGCATCCGCACTCCCTTGGATACCCTCAAGTGCCTCGTGGGAGGAGCCAACCTCGTCGGGATGGCAGGCAGCGTCCTGAAGGTTCTAAAGCAGGAAGGCGAGGAGGGCTGCAGAGCCTATCTAGCCCGCTTCATCGAGGAGCTCAGAGTCCTCCTCTGCCTCTTCGGCTGCCAGAGAATCAACGATGCAAAGAAGGTCGAATATGTCCTGCACGGCAAGCTCAGAGAGTTCGCTGAGCAGCGGAGCGTCCGCCATGGCTAAACCTCTCGGCTATACGGTAAAGACGATCATCGCCGAGGCCATCCAGCTCGCCACCTCGATTGCTGCCGTCCCCATCGCCGCCGCTCTCAAGGGTCAGTCGACTCCTCTGGCTGCCGCTCTGATTCCCATCCACGCCATCGGAATCCTCTGCCTGATCTATGGCATCTGCCTCGGAGTCATCAGCTGGAAGACGAAGGACAAGTCTCGGGGATGGGTTTTGGGAATCCTTCTAGCCGTCAGTGCAATCTGCTTCACACTCTTGCTGGTGGAAGCATTTATGCTCGGAAATTAAGCATTAAAAGATTTGTTTTGCTTATAAGCAACTTTTATGCAAACACAAATGTTTTAAAGAGACTCTCCGCTTTTCCCATCAGCTTCTCACTCCCATAACTCCGTCTCCATCTCGAAAAGATGTGAGAGAAGCCCTTTATCCCTATAATTAATCTCAGTGAAACGATGGAGGTAGATAGATGTTCCAATTTCTAGCCGATGCGACTTCCTCTGTCGGAACCTCGTCCGGTGTAACCGGGCAGCCCCCGGCCAACGCCAGCGAGTGGTTCGCTCAGCTCTGGGAGTCGATCAAGTCCTTCTTCTCGCCGGCCAATCTGGCGGATGTGGCGATCAAGATTGTCCTGGCGATTCTCCTTATCATCCTCTGCCACTATCTGGTCAAGCTGATCAACTGGTTAATCTATAAGGGCCTCTCGCGCACCAAGGCCGTCAACAAGAAGTTGGAAGCCAAGGGAAAGAAGCCTCGCGGGCCGGTCAACGTCAGCATCATCTATTTCGTCCAGGCCCTGATTAGAACCTGCTTATACATCGCGGTCTTCGTCATCATCCTGGCGATGTTCGGCCTGGACTTCACCGGTCTTGGCACCATCCTCGCCGGTGCGGTCGCCGGCATCTCCCTGTCACTGCAGGACGTCATCTCCTCCTTCGCCTACGGCGTCATCATCCTCACCACCCACGAGTTCCAGATCGGTGACTACATCATGCTCAAGGATGGGACGGAGGGCACGGTGGAGAAGGTCAACCTGTTGACCACCGTCCTGATCACCGTCCCCAAGGAAAGAGTCTTCATCCCCAACAACATCATCGGCAAGGGCTCCGTCATCAACACCTCCGCCGTGCCCGTGATGGTGGCTAGGGTCAACTTCACCGTGCCCACCACCGCCGACATGGAGCTGGTCAGAAAGACCGTGCTGGATGCGGCCAAGGCCAATCCCCGCACCCTACCCGACCCCGAGCCCGTTCTGCTGGTCACCGGCATCCAGGACCGCTCGATGGCCCTGCAGATCCGCGCCTACACCAAGAGCGAGAGCTACTGGAACCTGGGCTGGGAGCTCAACGAGGCGGTCGTGGTCGAGCTCAAGAAGGTCGGTATCACTGTCGGCCGGGGCGATATCGATGTCCACATCGCCGACGACCGCGCCCTGGCTGCCGACCGGATCCAGGCCGAGATGGACGGCGCGAAGAAGGATTGATAGCATCTTTGAAACCGTATACCGAGGGATGGGGTTTGAAACCCATCCCTTCTTTATTTATATTCTTGTCCGATTCGGAATTTATGTTTTTTTCCACACTGGGAAAGCTGAGGCGAAGCGCTGGGGACCCACTGCGCTCAACTCAGGCCCGAATCGCGTGCAAATCCCTTTTTTAAGTCAAGGAGATAGATATGAGAAAGAATCTGCTTCCACTCCTGCTCTCGACCATCGGCCTGATCCAGGTCGGCTGTCAGGGCAACCCTGGAGAAGGATCCTCCAGCTCCGACAGCAGCTCCACCCCGGTGGACAGCTCCTCATCATCCAGCTCGTCCAGCTCCTCGAGCACCGGCGAGGCGCCCGTAATCACCGCCGAGGATGACGGCACGGCCACCGTCCGCATCTTCCGCAGCGAGGACAGCGCGCTGGACGAGTGCTACATCGCCCCTCGCAACGTCAGCGTGAACCTGTCCTACCAGACCCTGTCTGGCACCCTCAGCAACAACCAGACCGTCTGCCCCTCCATCGGCGACGTCAACCTGCTTGTCATCCCCGTCCACCTGCCCGGCGAGACCAATAACACCGAGCAGGTGCGCCAGGATATCGAGAGCGCCTTCTTCGGCGACGAGAACGATGCCCGCCTGGGATATCCCTCCCTCGCGGAGTACTACCGCCAGGCCTCCTTCGGGAAGCTGAACTTCTGCGGCGAGGTCACCGACTGGTTCGACGTGGCGGCCCACACCTCGATCCAGTCCACCGAGCAGCTCTCCGCCAATCGCAACGCGGGGATTCAGGAGATCCTGCGCGCCGCGGTCGGCTGGGCGGTCGATACTCAGGGCATCGATCTCGATAACTACGACTACGATGCCGACGGCTACATCGATGGCATCTGGCTGGTCTACGACAAGCTGGACACCTACTCCCAGAACGCGATCGACGGGACCAGCGACATCGACAACACCTGGTGGAACATGACCTCCTGGGACTACGACTCCTACAAGTCCAAGGAGGACATCCAGGAGCAGATCGAGTGGGGCCACGGCACCTCGGCCTTCTCCTGGGCCTCCTTCTCCTCCCTCTACACCGGCTACTGCGAGATGCTGCCCAACGATGTGCCCGATCTGGATGACTATGCCTCGATTCCCGTCGACTCCCACACCTTCATCCACGAGACCGGACACCTCCTGGGTCTGGAGGACTACTACGCCACCGACTCGGCGACCTACCGCCCCGCGGGCCAGTTCACGATGATGGACCAGAACGTCGGCGACCTGGACTCCTACTCCAAGATGGTCCTGGGCTGGGTCACCCCCTACGTGGCCTATGGTCCCTCCCAGATCCTCCTCCAGGGCAGCCAGGTCAACGACCATCAGGTCATCGTCATCCCCGCGAACTACGAGGAGATCAACGACCAGGTCAAGGCCCAGCTGGACGACGGCTACGACCCCGACGAGATCAAGATCGAGTTCAACCCCTTCAGCGAGTACATCATGATCGACCTGTACACCCCCGATGGGCTGAACGGGAGAGACATCGGCGAGGATATCCTCAACGCCCGCCAGTCCGGCCCCGAGGCGACCGGCGTGCGCATCTACCACGTCGACTCCCGCATCTTCAAGTGCACGATCCAGGAGACCATCACCGGCCAGCAGAACATCCTGTTCAACAACCAGGACTACATCTGGGAGGGCGAGCAGCTGGAGAATAACCAGGCCATCTTCATGCCCATCACCAACGCCGTCGGCACCGGCAACATCGATGTCGACTCCAGCCTGGGCATGCAGCTGGGTATCAGCTTCAACAGCTTCGACCAGCTCCGCCTTCTGGAAGCGACCCGGGTGAACACCTTCGAGATGGGTCAGCCCATGACCGAGGACACCCTGTTCACCCCCGCGACCGAGCCCTTCTCCATCGCCGGCTTCGCCATGCAGTTCTTCAACGGCAGCTACACCTATAACGGCGGTCAGAACCTCCCCTTCACCGTCGATGTGACCACTCTGAAGGAGTAAGCAGATCATGAATCGAAAGAGCTATCTAATCGGGCTGCTGGCCCTGCCTCTGGCTCTGGCTTCCTGCCAGGCGAGCAAGGGTGACAGCAGCTCCTCCGCCACCTCCTCTTCCTCCTCGTCGTCCTCCAGCAGCGTCGTCCAGCCTACGGCCGACTCAGCCACCATCCGCATCGATGGAGCCGAGGGCGGACAGGTCCTCTCCCCGGATGAGGTGACCCTGGCCGACGACCTCCACTCCATCGAGGACGACCGCTTCTACAACACCCAGGTCCTGCCCTCCAAGGGCGATGTCAACCTGCTGGTCATCCCCGTGCTGATGCCCGACTACAAGAGCTTCGCCGAGGCCGATCTGCCCGCCACCCTCTCCCAGGAGGAGAAGCAGGCGGCGGTCAAGAGCGACATCGAGCAGGCCTTCTTCGGCGAGGAGACCGCCGAGGGCATCCACTCCGTCGCCTCCTTCTACGAGGAGTCCTCCCACGGCCAGCTGCGCCTCTCGGGCACCGTGACCGACTGGTACGACGCCTCTCTCTCCGGCATCACCGCCTCTGCCCAGGTCACCATCGATGCGACCTACGACCTAGTCCAGGATGCGGTCAGCTGGGCCTTCAAGACCTACCATTTGTCCCGCCGGGACTTCGACAGCGACAAGGATGGCTTCTACGACGGCATCTGGGTCATCTACTCGGCCGAGGACTACAGCCGCAACGGCCCGATGACCGACGACCAGAACTTCTGGGCCTACACCTCCTGGGGCAACCAGTCGGTCACGCCCAACCCCGATCTGAACCAGTACGCCTACAACCTCTTCGGCTGGGCCTCCTACGACTTCATGTACGACACCTACGAGGACCATCCCGACGCCCACACCTACATCCACGAGACCGGCCACTTCCTCGGCCTGAACGACTACTACTCCGACCGCTCCTTCTACAACCCCGTCGGCAAGGTCGACATGATGGATGGCAACATCGGCGACCACAACGCCTACACCAAGATGCTGCTGGGCTGGGAGAAGCCCTACGTAGTCTCGGGCGACGCCACCATCACCCTGACCGCGGACCAGGAGAACAGCTTCATCGTCCTCCTGCCCGATGGTCAGACCGTCGAGGATGGCGTCTTCGACCCCTTCAGCGAGTACATCCTCATCGAGCTGTACTCCCCCACCGGCGTCAACGCTCTCGACCGGGAGTACCCCGTGGCCCAGCGCCCCCTGCCTCCCGAAAGAGCCGGCGTGCGCATCTACCATATCGACAACCGCCGCTTCGTGACCCGCTACGACGAGATCGCCCGCCAGTATGTGACCACCGAGGCCCAGGGCACCGAGCTGAGCGAGGGCGAGGGCTTCATCCTCCCCATCACCAACTCGGTCGACTACAACCAGTACTACTACGACCTCAACCTCGACATTGAGGTCTTCCCCTACGACGAAATCCGCCTGATCGAGGCCGAGGGCAAGAACACCTTCTCCACCGGCGGCTTCCAGACCGCCCGCTCCTACTTCGGCGAGGGCGACACCTTCTCCTTCGCCACGTATGCCGACTTCTTCCTGAACGAGGACACCCTCAACGACGGTTCAACCCTGTCTGCGACCGTCACGGTCGAGGACCTCACGGAGGTGCACTAGAGATGCGAAACAAGAGACTTCTGCTGCTGTTGCCCCTGATCGTCGTCGCCTCCTGCCAGCCCGGAGGCCAGACCTCCCACACCTCCTCTTCCTCCTCCACTCCCGTCTCCACCGGCGCGAGCTCTTCCTCGTCTTCTTCCTCCTCCACCCCCGACCCCGACCTGCCCCCGGTGGGTGAGGACGAGCTGGGCGGCGGCCAGTACGACGACGAGGCCGAGGTCGATATGACCGACGTCTCGGCTCTGAAGACCCTGCTCGAAGGCTTTAAGGATCTCAGGACCTACACCTACGCCACCACCTACAACATCGACGGAGCGACCTCCCAGGTGGTCGACCACTACGGCGAACACTACTTCTACGAGGAGAACCTGACCGACCCCGCCGCCAGCTTCGGCCTGGCCGAGGAGGCGGATGGCGCCGATAAGAACGTCTTCCGCTTCTATGTGGACGAGGATCAGGAGGGCCTGGACCGCTACCGCGCCTCCCTGTATGAGTACGTCGACTACACCGGCGATGAGCCCGAGCCGATGACCGACCTCTACGGCGTCTTCGGCATCGCGGGCCTGAACAACATCTCCGACACCACCCTGGACGAGCTGACCGGCATCAAGCTGAGCGAGACCGAATACCTCATCACCTCCTCCTCGACCTACACGATCTTCCAGTTCATGACCCAGATGGGCTCGTCCATCGCCTCGCTGATGACCGAGTGCCGCCTGACCATCACCGACCCCTACACCAACAGCTTCCGCGTCACCATCGGTCTGGGCGACCGCGGCTCAATCGTCTCCGACTTCACGCCCCTGATGGAGACCGAGTATGACGACCTGGACCAGGCGCTGGAGGATGGAACGATTCAGGGCGTGCCCTACTATCAGGATATCGTCACCCTGTACGAGGGCATGCTGAACCAGGATAACTACACCATCCACCCCACCGTGACCAACCAGGGCGGCACCTTCTCCACCTTCGATGCCCAGCTGACGGAGAACTACTTCCTGATCGACTACACCGATACCTACAACCAGCAGGGCTACACCGACTTCGGCTACATGTTCGTCCCCGCCGGGGTCGAGATCCAGCTGGAGACCAGGCAGGCTGATGGCACCTACGCCCCCAGCGAGGTGACCTCGGTCCCCTACTCCGCCTGTTACGACTTCGACTTCGTCGACGGCCAGCCCCACTTCATCTCCCGCCTCGGACCCAACGAGACAGACACGGTCAAGTTCGTCCAGGTCGACACCAAGGAGGAGCTCATGGCCCTGCCCGAGGAGCAGCGCCATGAGGGCTGGCTCTACATCGTCACCGCGGAGAACGTCGCCTACCAGTGGACGGTCATCGACGCGGTCAACGACACCTACGGCTTCACGCCCTACACCGACTGGTACGACGATGTCTCCGACTTCTACATCACCAACAGCGCCACCTTCTACACCTCGGCCGCCACCATCGGCCACATCGCCCGCTTCTACATGGAGAAGGATCCCAAGGCGGCGGATACCTACTACACCACCGACGCCTCGGTCCTCTCCACCCTGGGCTACGGCCTGTTCGGCTTCGGCTTCGTCCCCGGCGACTCCTGGGTCAGCGACGTCACCCGCGGCGAGACCATCATCCACCGCGGCGCGGACCAGGCCATCGACGGGTGCGACATCCGCCTGTACGCCAACAACCCCGAGGATCCCGCTAACCAGGTCCAGATGAACATGGCCATCTCCCAGATCGGGACCACCAGCGTCAGCGCGCTGGATGAGACCTTCGCCGCGCTGACCGATACGGAGGCACGCTAATCATGAAGAGATATCTGCTTCTCGCCCTGCCCGCCCTGTTTCTCGCCACCGGCTGCTCGACCCTGACCCAGGGCGTTGAGACCCCTGTCAGACAGGCGGAGACCGCCGAGCTGAACTCCCTGCAGCGGGTGTTTCAAAACCTCGCCCAGGGCAACTTCACCGCGGAGTACGACCTCTCCTACGCCGGGGCGGCCAGAGACTACACCCAGCACACCTACTACACCGACTACGCCATCGAGACCGATGGCTACTTCGGCTTCAACGCTGTCGCCCAGGGCGACGGCCTGATCTTCCCCTACACCTACGAGGGCGCCAACCAGGACCGCCACGTCGAGTCCCAGGCCCCCTCGATCGACTCCTTCACCGGCATGCGCTACACCGACATCACCGACTTCCGCACGACCTTCAAGGACATCGACCTGGATGCGCTGCCCGCCCAGGCGGACGAGGATGGCTGGTACACCTACCAGTTCGGCGTGAGCGAGGCCAACGACGCCATCATGCGCGAGATGTGCATGCTCTACACCGAGGGCTCCTCCAACCCCACCTCCCTGAGGTTCCGCGCAGTCGGCAACGCCCTGCAGAGCGAGGGCGTCGGCCTGGTCTACGAAGGCGGCCACCAGGATACCGTCAGCGCGACCTTCACCCAGGTAGGCACCACCGAGCTGTCCCTGGTGAGGACCTTCCTGGATGAGGGCGGCACCGCCAAGGACTACGTCTCCGACCGCTTCGTGGCCTTCATGCTGCCCTATCTGGCCTCGACCAACTACACCGTCGAGGTCGACCTGAGCCAGGTCCAGTCCTCCGGCATCTCCTCGCCTAAGTACACCAAGCTCTTCACCGACGAGGCTGAGTTCAGCTATGTCGACGACATCACCGAGGGCTCGGGCTACGTCCAATATATGAACACCGTCGTGGGCTACAAGGTCGACGACAACAGCGATGTCGTCTTCGGGGCCATCGCTGCGGCCGACGCCTCCGGCACGGCCATGACCGACCTGTGGGCTCAGGAGATCGGCCAGAGCTTCCTCAATCTGACTGCCTCCTCCCTGATGGGCTACATGACCGAGGAGGATGGGGAGACTGTCTACCACCTCAGCAACACCCAGCTGATCTCGGCCATCGCCAACCTGTCCAACGTCGGCTACGACGACACCTTCCACGTCGATGAGATCCTCATCACCATCGACGACTGGGACAGCCACAGCTTCACCGTCGAGTTTCCCTACGAGACCCTGACCACCAGCCAGCAGCTGGGTTCGGCCTTCGTCACCTTCAAGGATCTCAACAGCACCGTGAACACCCCGGTAGACCGCCTGCTCTATGAGGGCGACGATGCCGCCACCCAGGACAAGGCCGAGTTCGGCCGGGCCCTGGAGCTGTTCGAGACCGGCCGCTACGCCCAGTACGGCCTGGGCCAGCTCTACATGAGCGAGACCATCTACACGCCCGAGTACTACTACGCCAGCTACGCCAACCAGTCCTATGGCGGCTCGGACTACGGCTTCCTCCTCGAGGATGGCCACGTGGTCGACATCCGGATCGATGGCACGGGCGAGGTGAGCGTCGGCAACGCGGCCGACATCGTCCTGCCCGGCACCGGCGAGTACTACGGCGCCAGCGACGATCTGAGCTACCTCTCGCACCCCACCTTCAGCGACCAGACCGAGGCGGTAAGGGCGGCCATGTACGACCTGGATAACTACATCCTCTTCGACGACTACGGCCTGCCCATGTGGGTCAATACCGACCCCACCTTCAACGCCTGGGTGGTCGATTACTTCTCCATCTTCAACTATGGCGGTCAGGCCCTGACCCCCTACGCTCTGGGCTTCCGCACCAGCCTGCAGGGCGATGACCCCTCCACCAAGATGAACAAGCTCACCGCCTACCTCTACCTCAGCGACCCCTCCGGCAACATGATGATGACCAGCTTCTCCTACTTCGATCTGGGCCACGCTCAGGTCGCTGAGCTGGAGGAGTACCTCTCTCAGGCTCAGGCCTGAGCTCTGAAGCCAGCGCGAGCTGGCTTCTTTCGTTTGCAGATATATAAAGATATTTAGTTTTCCAATCCTACTTTGCTAGTGAAAGATTGCCTTTCGAATTAAACCCGTCCTCCACTACACAAACATTGTCGCTTTGACAAGAAAATGCTGTGGTTGCATAATCTATCGCGTCGAAGCGAAAGGAAAGTTTTACACATGAAAAAGCCCTATTTTCTGTTGAGTCTTCTCTCGACAATCGTCCTGCCGCTCGCGGCCTGCACCCCCGGTGAGCAGGGCAACAGCTCCTCCTCTCCTGTCTCCTCGACCCCTAGCACTCAGCTGCCCGATTCCACCTCGTCCAGCTCGAGTTCGGACTCGAGCTCCAGCCAGGAGCTGGTCATCACCAGCGTGAGCATCCTGGGTCCCACCTCGGTCAACGTGGGCCAGTCGATCACCCTGACTGCCGGCGTGGAGGGTGACCCCGAGAACCGGGTCACCTGGACCTCGCTGACCCCCGAGATCGCCAGCGTCGACCAGACCGGCTGCGTGACCGGACTGGCGGAGGGCTCTGCCACCATCCAGGCGGCCTCCACCGTCGATCCGGCCAAGACCGCGACCTGGACGGTCGCCGTCTCCGCCGTCAAGAACGTCCCCACCAAGGTCCTGCCCTACATCGATGCGGAGGAGGCCACCTTCGACCAGGAGAGCGGCATCTACACCGTCGATGTCTACTCGACCTTCCACGTCCTCTACAACCTGGATGTGGAGAACCCCATCGCCCCTGTGGGCGACGTCTTCTACCGCCTGCTGCCCGACACCTCCGGCGTCTCCTATGAGAGCTATGTGGATGTCGATCGCGCCACCGGCGTCTGCGAGGTTCTGATGCCTCTGGATGATGTGGTTCTGACCCTCCAGGTCGGCTATCCCATCTCCCAGACCGAGTATGTCTACGGCGAGCTCAAGCTGCAGATCAAGGACGCCAACCAGGAGGCGATCGACGCCCTGGCTGAAAAGCTGACCGCCGCGGTCAGCGCCGAGGCTGAGAGCGCCACCTCGGCCACGGTCAGCCGCTCGACCAAGACCGTCACCACCGAGACCAGCTTCGATGATTCCGGCGACCCCGTCTACACCGATGTCACCGAGACCTCGGACAAGACCATCCAGTACGATTACTTTACCGATGCGGTCTACACCACGATCACCGAGCCCGTAACTACCAACACCGGAAGCAACATTAATGTCACCAACGCCTACTCCGGCATCCAGAACGAGCGCTACTACAACTTCAGCTATACCAGCAACTACGGCAATACAAATGTCAACGATGTCTATAGCAAGAGCGCTGCGACTGGATATGAGCAGAATGCCAACCTAGCCTTCAACTACGACGATGGTTCTACCTACGGCCTGGTCAACAACGCTATCGAGATCCTGACCAGCACCGATTACATGGGTGCGCCCGCCATCGCCAACAGCGCCGCCAAGCGCAACATGGTCGTGCGTTCCACCGACCACGCCATCGGCATCACCTCCGTCTTCACCAGCATCGACAACTTCGGCACCACCCTGGATAACTCCATCTCTCTGACCCTGGCGTTCGATGGTAAGGGCAGCCTGACCTACTACGCCTTCAGCTCCGTGGTCCTAGAGGACTCCAAGGTCATCAACTACGTGAGCGAGACCGCCGAACTGACCTACGGCACCAAGACCGCCGATACGAGCTACCAGAACCGCATCGTCATCGACAACCTGCTGGTCAGCTATCTCGATGTCAACAACATGTTCGGCCAGAAGAGCGACCAGTACGATTTCACCGATGACACCAAGTACCTCTCCAAGGACATTCCTGACTATGAGGAGTACGAGGGCCAGAGGTATCCCGTCTACACGATGACCCCGAACATGAGCTTTGCCCTGCGCCTGACCGGCTCGGGCAGCGTCCTGCTGGATGACATCTCCGTCAAGGTCACCCCCATCGAGTACACCATCCTGGCCAACCAGGGAGATGAGAGCGATGTGACCCCCGAGGTTCCTCTCCCCGTCTGCACCGTCAACAACCTTAGAAGCGACATCTATATCGTCGCCAACAGCTTCACCAACCAGGGCAACTCCGTGAAGGGCAAGTCCCTGGTCACCTTCACCACCTCCAAAGGTGTGACCAAATCCTTCATCATCCGCTACACCGACTTCGGCGAGCCCGCCTCCATCCGCGTTGACCACCCCACCGACTTCGGTCAGATCCTCTTCGGCACCGACACCGCCCGCTTCTTCATCAACGCGACTCCCGACAACCCTGACGGCTACAACTTCGTCCTCAAGGACATCAAGGACGAGCAGGGTCAGCCCGCCGACGGCGCGCTGGAGCTGCGCCGTCCCTCCTCCACCATCGAGGGCACCGCGGGCTATGTCATCCGCGGTCTGAAGGAGGGCAAGTACACCTTCAAGATCGGCTTCGCCGACTACGACCTGGTCACGACCGAGACCTACACCATCGAGGTCCTGCCGCCCAGAACGAACGACGACATCATCGAGAACGTCCTGAGCCAGAGCTGGGACTACGGCAGCGAGTACATGGGTGCGCACATCTCCTTCGATACCGATGCCAGCACCATGACCATCACCCAGAACAACGGCGATGTCGAGTATGTCGACACCCTGAGCTACACCCTGACCGACGGCGTCCTCACCCTGACCGGCGGCACTGAGGTCACCGGCATGACCGGCACCTATATCGCAATCGGTCAGACCCCCACCACCGATCCCGGCGCGGGCCACTACGACCCCTACTTCGGCTACATCCGCACCGATCTGTCCATCGATGCCGCCCTGGATTACGAGAGCCTCGCCGTCAACCTCGTCCGCATGGGCTACACCAACTCCGAGTCGGTCACCTTCACCAAGCACTACGCCAACCCCGTTCTGAAGTACACCTACAGCGATGCCTATGTCACCTATAACGAGGCTCCTCACTACCTCGGTGTCGAGTTCAATGAGGATGGTACCGGCGTCTTCATCCTCAAGGACTACAACAGCCGCGAGGAGCTCGAGAGAGCCACCTTCAACTACACCTACAACAGCGGCACCCTGACCTTCACCAACATCGGCGAGGCCGAGTTCACCGCCTCCTGGGATGAGACGGTCAGCTGCCCCTTCTACGACTATGGCACCACCGCCTACTTCACCTTCAACCCCATCGCCAACAGCTACACCTTCTCCGCCTCGTTCAACAGCAACTACTAGATCTGACAGCTGAAAGAAGCTCGGGCATCAAGCTCGAGCTTTTTTTCATGTTCAATGGAGTTGGCAACCTTTAGTTTTCCTCCATTGATGTCTCCTTTTAGTAACTGATCACCGAGCTCTAAAGCTACTCTTCAACTGGAGTTTTCAAACGAAAACAGACCTCTTTCGAGGTCTGTCTATCTCAGTTTTGAAGGGAGCTACTCGGAGAGCTGCTTCTCAGTCTCGAGGCGGTCGTCCTCCTCGATCTCCTTGCGGTACTTCTCCATCTCGGCGTCGTTAGCCAGGACGAAGTGACCGGGCTCGATCTCCTGGAGCGTGGGCTCCTGGCGGGAGTAGTCGTGGTCCTCAGCAGGGTTGTACTTGATGCGGACACGGGTCTTCTCGGAGAGGGGATCGGGCTTGGGGATGGCGGAGAGGAGCGACTTGGTGTAGGGGTGGAGCGGGTGCTTGAACAGCTCGTCGGAGGTGGCCAGCTCGACCAGGTTGCCGAAGTACATGACCGCGATGCGCTCGCAGAAGTACTTGACGACGGAGAGGTCGTGGGCGATGAAGACGATGGTCAGACCCATCTCGTCCCTGAGGTCGTTGAGCAGGTTGATGATCTGGGCGCGGATGGAGACATCCAGCGCGGAGATGGGCTCGTCGGCCACGATCAGCTCGGGGTTCATGACCAGGGCGCGGGCGATGCCGATACGCTGGCGCTGACCGCCGGAGAACTCGTGGGGATAGCGGGAGGCGTACTCGGGGATGAGGCCGACCTTGGCCAGGACGTCGGCCACCAGGCCCTTGTAGTCCTGGACCTTGGCGATGCGGCGGCGATAGTCCTCGCAGATGAACGCTTCCTTGTCAGCCTTCATGCTGGCGGGCAGGTTGGAAGCCTTCAGCCTGGCGATGTTGTCGTCGCGCTCGCGCTCCAGGCGCTCGGTCATGCGGCGGCCGTAGTGCTGGATCTTCAGACCTTCAGCGATGATGTCCTGGACGGTCATGCGGGGGTCGAGGGAGTCGATGGGGTCCTGGAAGATCATCTGCATCTTGGTCAGCAGGTGCTTGTCGACGTGCCTCTCATCGTAGTGGATCTGCTTGATCTTGGCCTTCTGCTCGGCGATGGTCGCCTTGATCTGGGCCCGGGACTCAGCGATGTGCTGGCTGTACAGGCTCTTGATCTCGGGGATGCTGCCGCGCTTGGCAGCATCGGCCTTGGCCTCGGTCAGCTCGGCGCGGCGGTCGCGCTTGAGCTTCTTGATCATGGCGCGCCCGCGCTTGCGCTTCCACTTGATCTCCTTCTGGTTCCAGCGGTCGCCGGCGGCGATCCTGTAGCCCATGAAGTAGACCGAGCCGGAGGTGGGGGCGTGGAGCCTGATCAGGGTGCGTCCGGTCGTGGTCTTGCCGCAGCCGGACTCGCCGACCAGACCGAAGACCTCACCCTTGTGGACGTCGAAGGAGACGTCGTGGACGGCCTTGAGCTTGTCCTTGCTGAGGCCGGAGCCGAGGGTGAAGAACTTCTTGAGGTGGCGGACGGAGAGGATCACATCGTCGTCGATCAGCTTCTGATCGAAGGTAGTGCGGGACAGCTTCTGCTTCTCCCACTCGGGCATCTCGCGATGCTCCTGAGCCAGAGACTTGTAGGCGCGGCCGTGGGCGTTGACCTGCTGGGCGTGGTGGAACCAGTAGGCGGGTTCGATGTCGCTCGCCCTCATCTGGCTGCAGACCTCATCCCAGGCCTGGAGCGCACCCTGATACCAGTAGGCGGGGCGGCGCATCGCGGCGGTGATAACCGCGGGCGCAGCCGGCGCCGACTCAGCTGCAGGCGCAGTCTTAGTCTCAGTCTCGGTCACAGCCGCGGAAGCCGCCTCGGCCACAGGCGCTTCAGCCTGAGCCGCAGGCGCCTCCTCGACGGTCTCAGCCTTGACCTCGACCTTGACCTCAGGGGCAACCTCGGAGGTAGCCACAGGATTGGAAGCTACAGAGGTCTCACTGGCAGCCTCGTGTTTCTCAACCCGAGGCTGGCGGTCCTTGAGCGAGGCCTTGATCAGCGCATCGACCTCGGCCAGGTGGACGACCCGCACGCTGGCGCGGCGGACCCGCGCAGCGTTGCGCTCGGTGATCTCCCGGCAGGAGAGCACCGACAGGGGGGCGGTCACCCCCACCTGATCAATCAGATTCTTCCTGTCTTTCAAGTTGCTCATACGTTACTCCTGCCTTATTGAGTGAGATCTCGATCCTGCGCGAGACGATCCTAGGCATCTCGGCCTTGGGGGCGCGAGGATCGAGCAGCCAGGTGGCGGCATAGTGGGTCTTGGAGACCTTGAAGAAGGGAGGCATCTGCTTGAAGTCGATGGCCATGGCGTACTTGGAGCGCAGCGCGAAGGCGTCGCCCTCGGGCGGGAAGTTCATGTTGGGAGGGGTGCCGGGGATGGCCTCCAGCTTCTCCTTGGAGTCGAGGTCGGGGATGGAGGAGAGCAGCGCCCAGGTGTAGGGGTGCTTGGGGTTGTAGAAGATGTCGTAAGCAGTGCCGAACTCGACGATCTTACCCGCGTACATGACGCAGATGCGGTCAGCCATCTCGGCCACGACACCCATGTCGTGGGTGATGAAGATGACCGACATGTTGCGCTCCTTCTTCAGGCGGTTGATCAGCTCGAGGATCTGGGCCTGGATGGTGACGTCGAGCGCGGTGGTGGGCTCGTCGCAGATGAGGATCTCGGGGTTGGCGGTCAGGGCGATGGCGATGACGATGCGCTGGCGCATGCCGCCGGAGAACTCGAAGGGGTACTGGCGGAAGCGCTTCTCGGCCTGGGGGATGCCGACCTCGGTCATGACCTCGATGGCGCGGGCCTTGGCGTAGCGGCGGGTGTAGCGGATCTTCTCGCAGTAGTTGTGGAAGAAGTTCTCATCCAGCTTGGCCTGGCGCTCGTTGTGGCGGTCCTCCGCGGCCTTGAGCAGGCGCTCGTAGGCCTCCTTGCGCTTCTGGTCGAAGGCGATGTTGACCTCCTTGCGCTCGGCGGCTAGACCGCTGTTTCTAAGGGCGCGCTTAGCGGAGATCTTGGCCAGCTCGACCTTGCGCTCGCTCTCGATACGGCGGGCCTCGGCCTCGAAGGCCTTCTTGGCCTTCCTGTATTCAGCCTCGATCTCCTCCTTGGGGTAGCGGGACTCGATCAGGTCGCGCTGGTGCTTGTACTCGGCGATGGAGTCGCGCTTGAAGGTGCGTATCTCGGCATTGGCCCGCTTCCGGGCCGCGCGCAGGGCCTTGGCGGCCTCGCGTTTGGGGGCCTTGGAGGCCTTCTTGACCTGGCGGTAGTTGGCCTTGGCCTGGGCCTTGCGCTCCTTGAGGGAGGCCAGGCGCTTCTCGATCTCAGCCTGGCGCTCAGCGCTCAGCTGGGCCCGGAGCTCGCGCTCCTGGCGCTCCAGAGCCTCCTTCTCCTCGGGGTGGAGGGCGAGGCGCTCGGCGTTAGCGGCGTGGAGGTCGTCGACCCTGTAGTCGATGTTGACCGCCGAGGTCTCCTTGAACTTCTTGATCTCGGCCCTGTCAGCCTTGAGGACCTTGATGGCTGCCTTGGCCTTCTTGACCTCGGAGACGATGGAGTTGTAGTGGGAAAGCTCCCTGAGGGTCAGGTTGTCGCGCCTGATCTTCAGGCGGTTGGCGTTGACCATCATCGACTCGGTGATCTGCTTGCCGATCCTGACGATGGGGTCGAGGGCGGAGAGGGGATCCTGGAAGATCATGCCGATGAGGTTGCCGCGGATGCGATGGAACTCCTCCTCGGAGATCTTGGTCAGATCCTCGCCGCGGTACATGACCGAACCCTTGCGGATGATGGCCGAGCCGGGCAGGATGCCCATGATGGTCTTGCAGGAGACGGATTTGCCCGAGCCGGACTCGCCGACGATGCACAGCGTCTCGCCCTTCTTCAGGTCGAAGGAGACGCCGCGCACCGCCTGGGTGAAGCCCTCGTCGGAGCGGAAGTCGATGGTCAGATCCCTGACGGAGAGGATGACCTCACCGGAGGTCTGCTGCTTCTCTTCACTCATACTTCAGACCTCCTTTCCTAGTCGTCCATACCCTTGGTGTTGGGGTTGACCGCATCGCGCAGACCCTGGCCGAACAGCTCGAAGCAGATCAATAGCAGAGCGAGGACCACCGAGGGGAAGATGATCAGGTAGGTCAGGTCGGGGTTGCCGCCCGCGGTGGTGATGGTGCTCTGGTTGTTCTGGATGATGGTGCCCAGCGAGGTGATGTCCTGCAGACCCAGACCCAGATAGGCCAGAGAGGCCTCGGAGTAGATGACCGAGGGGATCATCAGAACCGAGGAGGTGATGATGGTTCCCAGGCCGTTGGGCAGGATGTGGCGGTAGATCAAGCGCCCGTCGGAAGCGCCCAGCGACCGCGAGGCGAGGACGTATTCGCGCCGCTTGAAGCGGTAGAACTGAGTGCGCGTCAGGGCCGAGGTCGAGATCCATCCGGTCACGCACATCGCCAGCATGAAGACCCAGAAGGTGTGGCCCCAGTTGAGGATGAACAGGGTGATGACGACCATGCCGGGGATGTAGGAGAGGACGTCGACCACGCGCTCCATGCCCAGGTCGACCAGACCGCCCTGATAGCCGGAGAAGGAACCCCAGGCCAGACCGATGAGGAAGCAGATGGCGGAGACGGCGATACCGATCAACAGGGAGTAGAGCATACCGATGGAGACGAGTTTGAGCATGTCCAGTCCGTTGACGTCGGTACCGAAGATGTGGATTGGCATCGAGGTATAGCCGAAGGTCGGATTCTTGTAGGTGATCTGGTAGGCCTCGAGGGTCCAGGTGGTGCCGGCGATACCGGAGGAGATCTTCAGCTCCATGGGGTACTCGCTGTCGCCGATGATCAGATAGTTCTCTTCGCTCAGCTCGACCAGGGAGTCGATGATGATGACGCCATCCTCATCGAGCTGGTAGTCGATGGCGCCGCGGGTCTTGAGATCGTTGAGGGTGCCGGGGGTCATGCTGACGGTGGAGATGCCGTAGACCTCCTCGTAGGGGTCGTAGGTGAAGTCGCAGTAGGTGACGGGGACACGGTAGCCGTGGACGGACTGCGAGGAGGAGCGGGTCCACCAGTTCTCGTAGCCCTCGATGTCGTCGCCGGTGTCGGAGGTCTCGTTGTAGCGGGTGATCATCAGATCGTCGGAGGCATCGTCGATGCCCGTCCCGCTCCAGTCGACCTCGCTGGAGCTCAGGCTGATGCCCTCGAAGAAGATGGGGGCATCGGCAGCCTGAACGATGAAGCGGCCGCGCGCGGGCAGCTCGCCAGAGGCGTTGGCCTGGATAGCGTCGACATAGGCGCTCAGGTCGACGGTAGTCTGCTCCAGGCTGGTGTCGATTGTCAGGCCGCTGACCAGCTGGACGTTGCTCATGGTGGCGCCGGAGTTGTCGATGCCCTGGAACCAGATGGCGTAGGTGGGAGTGGAGGTGTAGGAGGTGTCCAGGCCGTAGGTGAGGTGGTCGAAGGTCAGGCTGTACTCGCCCTGGTAGGCGCTGCCGTCATCCGCCAGCGACATCTCGAGGACGGGGCTGCGCAGCTGGGCCGAGGGGTCGATGACGACGTAGCCGCCATGGCCGTAGGGGGTCTCGGAGTCGTAGGTGCCCGCGTAGGTCACCAGGGTGTCCTGGAGGATGGCGTCCTGCTCGAGGCTGCCCAGGACCGGCTGGCCGGTCTCGGTGTCGAACAGGTACTCCTCGTACTTGCGGGTGCCATCCCAGAAGCCGGTGCCGGCCGCAAAGAGCTTGGGCGGCAGCTGCTTCTCAGCGGGGGTGGGGGAGGTCTTGTCGGCGTTACCGGGCAGGAACAGGGCAAAGCCGATCGCCAGGAGGATCAACAGGCCGAACAGGCAGAAGCCAAAGACCGAGGTCTTGTTCTTGACGAAGCGGCGAACGATATCCCTGAGGTAGGTGGTGGAGCGGCCCTGGAACCTCTGGTCGTGGATGCTCTTGTCGAGCTGGACAAACTTGAAGTCCTCGGAGGTGAAGCCGTCGGCCGCGACCGCAGGGGTCTGCGGCGCGAAGGAGAACTCGTTATTTTCCATGCGCGATCACTTCCTTTCTCCCATCCTGATGCGGGGGTCGAGGAAACCGTAGGACAGGTCGAGGACGATGCCAGCCAGCAGGCCGATCATCGTGAAGACGGTCATATCCGCCAGCATGACGTTGATATCCATCGTCTTGATTGAAAGGATGAACAGCTGTCCGATACCGGGGATGGAGTAGATCTGCTCGAGGATGGCCGAGCCGCCGAGGATACCGACGATCTGCGCGAGGATGGAGGGGAGGATGGGGACCATGGCGTTGCGCAGGGCGTGGCGCACGACGGACTGACCCTTGGTCAGACCCTTGGTGCGGGCCAGGAGCAGGTAGTCGGAGGAGAGGGCCTCGATCAGCTCGCCTCTGACCAGACGCTCATAGCCGCAGATCGAACCGAAGGCGCCCGCTAGGACGGGGATGACCAGACCGGCCGCCCTGGTTCCCAGGGTGGCGGTGGTCGCCGGCCAGCGGACTGGCAGCCAGTTGAGCGTGTAGCCGAAGATGATGATCAGCAGCGAGATGAAGACGAAGGAGGGGATGGAGATGAAGACCATGACCAGGACGGAGATGACCCGATCGGTGGGCTTGTTCCGCTTGAGGGCGGACCAGATGCCCAGAGCGATACCCAGAGGCACCGCGAGGGCGAAGGTGATGACGTTGACGACGATGGTGGGGGGCAATCTTTCGCCGATCATGATGAAGACATCACGGTTTCGGTCGATGCTGCTTGAGGTTCCCCAATCCCACTTGGTAAACACGTTCCTGAGCCAGTTGCCATACTGGGTCATGATCGGCAGCTTGTAGAAGTACATCATCGTGCCGTCATCGGCGGTGTAAGTCCAGGTGGGATCGCCGAGATCAGCCATGAAGAAGGGGCTGGAGGTGTAGTAGCCAAGTCGGACCTGGTTGTTGTAGTAGGAGAGCTGTGCGCCGACGTCACCGGCCGGTTTCGCCTCGGGCAGGAGCTTGACGAGGATGAAGGTGATGGTGAGGATGATGAAACCAGTAATGAACGCCAGCAGAAGTCTCTCGAGAACATACTTTAGTTTTCCCATTTGTTCTGCCTCGTATCTCTAAGGTCGTCTCGAAAAAAGTGCAGAGGTGCACAATAATGAATTTTAATATAAATCAAGGAAAAAGAGGGTGTATATCACCCTCTTTTTTCCTTGCTGAAACAGCTTTTTTAAGCGTTCGCGATCGAGGAGGAGAAGATGGTGACGCTGTCGCCGGTCGAGGGGACGCCGTTGATCTCCATGTTGGAGGAGAAGGAGACGCTGAAGGAGACGGGGTTGGAGCCCTCGCCGCCGGAGAAGACATCGATGAACTTCTCCAGGTAGGCTGTCTGCTCAGCGTCGTCGGTGGTGACGGTCTTGGGGTCGGTAGCCAGGTTGAGGTCGATGTAGACAGTCAGGGTCTTGGTCGCCTCATCGTAGGTGATCTGGTCAGCGCTGCTGGTGAACTTGAAGGAGCTGTAGAGCTGGCCGTCGACCATCAGGGTGGAGTCGGCGTCGTAGTAGGAGGCGGTCACGCTCACGCCAGCGATGCCGGCGGGCACGCCGGTCTCGGGATCGACAGTCAGGTCGATGCCAGCCGCCGCGCAGAGGTCAGCGTTGACCTCGAAGGACAGCTGCAGGGCGACATGCTGCTCGCCATCGGTATTGATGACGGTCTTCTTCGCGGTGCTCTCGAGGTAGAGGTAGGGCTCAGCCATCTCGCCGTTGCTGACGAGGGCACCCTCGTTGGCCGCACTCCAGAGCGCATCGTAGGACCAGGACTTGCCGTCGTACTGCAGGGTGCCATCATCCAGAGAGGTGTCGGTACCCCAGCTCAGGGTGAAGCCGGAGGAGTTGTCGGACTTGAGGCACTCCATGAAGCCCAGAGGATCGAGGGTCGAACCGGAGATGGCGCCCATGCACAGGTCGAACTGACCGACATTCAGGTGCTTGTCGTAGACGTCCATCTGGTTGGCGACAGCCTCCTGGACGATGTCCAGAGTCATGTCGGGATAGCCGGCAGCGTCGGCCGCGCTGTTGAAGATGCTCTCGACGCTGGACTCCCACAGGCTGCCCCAGGTGTCGAGCTCGGACTGCAGCATCTGGATCGCGGAGATCCTGATGGTGGAATCCGCCTGGTAGGCACCGGACTCGATGAAGGTGTGGATAGCCCTGGTGAACAGGGTCTCAGCCGCGGCGCGGTTGTAGCCGTTGGTCTCGGGGTAGTAGGCAGCGACAGCGGCTTTGTGAGCCTCGGTCTCGTTGTAGACGCCACCGTTCTCGGGATCGATCAGGTACTCGTCGGTGAAGTACTCGTAGGCAGCGTTGGAGTGGGTCTGGTCGGCGATGGCATCGCGGTCGGTCGCGACGAACAGACCGTTGAGGAAGTCATCGTTGGACATCGCAGGCTTGAGCTCCCACTTGCCGCTCTCGGGGGTCTGGACGATGGTGCCGTTGGGGCCGAAGAGCTGTTCCCACATCGCATCGTCGCAGGAGTTCACATTCCACTTGAAGGTGGTGGAACCGGGAGTCTGCTTGACCAGACTCTCGTTCTGAGCATTGTGGCACTGATCGTAGAAGTTGGCGGTGACGGAAGCCGAATCGGTCCGGCCTTTGAAGAAGGCGGTGATGACCGCATTGGGATCGTCCTTTATTTTGCGGTCGGTCGTGTACTTGATGCCCTTGATCTGATAGGCACCCTCCTTGACCTCCCACCAGTCAGGGTTCTGCTTGAAGGTGAAGATGCCGTTACCGGTCTGCCAGGTCTCAATGGTGTAAGGGCCGATGGACAGGTAGGTGTCCACGGGGGTTCGGTTGCCGTCAACGTTGCCGTAGGCCAGGTAGTTGGCGGTCTCGGGGTGCGCCGCGTCGAAGTGGCAGACGGTCTCGAAGAACTCCTGGGGGACAGGGGTGGTTAAGGAGGTGATCTGGTACATGGCGTAGAACTCGTTGGTGGGGACCTGATAGGTCACCTCGACGTAGTCGCCCTGCTGGTCGTGGCCGACGTGATAGCCCACACCCTCCCAGGCCGCATCGGCTTCCTTGGAGTACCAGCCGTACTGCTGCGAGACGTTGAAGTAGTTGGCTGCGCCGACCAGAGGGGTGGTGTCGATGTACTGGGAGGCACGGTAGTAGTTGATGTCGCCCGAGAGCAGCATGCGCATGGCGAACTCGTAGTCCTCAGCCTGGACATCGCGGCCGTTGAAGGGGCTGATCTCACGATCGGTGGACAGGGTGGAATACTTGACGCCATCCGCACCGGTCTTGACGTAGAAGCGATAGGTGGAAGCCAGAGTCTGCTCGCCGTCGCCACCCTCGATGATGCCTTTCTCAGGCTTGGGGAAGGTCTTGGCCAGGACGGGGTACCACTCGTACTCCTCGAGGTAGTCGCCGTTGGCATCGGTCTTCAGCCTGGTGCCAAACAGACCGACGTGCGCATAGCTGTCATAGTTGGAACCGACAGTATCCTGAGAGTCCGCGCCGTTGATGGTGACGGGGTTCTCATCCTGCATGTAGTGCAGGTAGTCATAGTACCTGCGAGAAGGATCATCGGTGTCCACGAGGGTGGTGCCGTCGGGGAGCATCACGCCGTTGGGATTGATCTTACCCTCGCGCAGCATACCCCAGCCGTAACCGTTGACGTAGTTCTCGGTGGGGAAGATGAGACGCTGGCTGTAGATGCCCTCGCCGCCATCGTCGAACATGGGGATACCAGTCAGGTGGTTGGTGATCGCATAGCTCTCGAGAGCACCCAGGATCTCAGCGCGCTCGTCGTAGCTCTTAGCCAGATAGTTGAAAGCGCCATTGGCCTTCTCAGCGGTTCCGCCGCCGGAACCGCTGGAGCCGCCCTGGCCGCCACCAGTGCT
>CALVYN010000003.1 GCA_944372245.1 uncultured Bacilli bacterium | reverse complement strand
GACCCGGCGCCAGATCATGCCCATCGACAAGGCCTATCCCCTGGCCAAGCTCATCGACGCCGTGATGCAGTACGGCCGCGACTCCAACGGCCGGCGCGTCACCTACGAGTACATCATGCTCAAGGGCATCAACGACTCGGAGGAGGACGCGCGCAAGCTGGTCGAGCTGATCCGCCCGACCTTCGGCTACGTCAATCTCATCCCCTACAACCCCGTGCGCGAGAAACCCTTCGAGCGCTCCGAGCGCGAGGCGGTCAAACGCTTCCAGAACATCCTGCTGCACGCCGGCATCAAGGCCACCGTGCGCAAGGAGTTCGGCTCCGATATCGATGCTGCCTGCGGACAGCTGAGGGCACGCCATGAAAAAGTTATCAAGTGAAGTGAGGCTGGACGCCTTCTCCCTGACCGACATCGGCCGGGTGCGCAGCCACAACGAGGATTCGGCCGGGCTCATCAAGGGCCCCGGCTTCATCGTGTTGAGCGTCTTCGACGGCATGGGTGGCCACCAGCGGGGCGAGGTCGCCTCCTCCCTGGCCCTCAATACCATCAAGGAGGTCTTCGAGCCGCTGAGCAAGGCTCCATCTCCGACCGCGGCGAAGAGATTGATTCGCTCAGCTCTCAAGGAAGCTAACAGCCGCGTCATCGAGATGGCTAAAGCCCGTCCCGAGTGCCACGGCATGGGCACGACCGCCGTGGTCGCCCTGGTGTTGGAGAAGGTGACCATCGTGGCCAGCCTGGGCGACTCCCGAGCCTACATCCTCAAGCCCGACCGGGTGACCATCAAGCAGATCACCCAGGATGACTCCTATGTCCGCCTCCTGGTCGAGAGGGGCACCATCACCCGCCAGCAGGCCCGCTCCCACCCCGACAGGAACATCATCACCAACGCCCTAGGCATCAAGGACCGCATGACCTGCCACATTCAGGAGATCCCCAACGACTACACCTACATCATGCTCTGCTCCGACGGCCTGTACACCATGGTCACCGACGGGAGCATCGGCCGCATCCTGCGCAAGGATACCGATGTCCAGCACAAGGTCATCGCCCTGATCAACACCGCCAACGATGCCGGCGGCAAGGACAACATCTCGGTCGCCCTGCTGGAGAGGAGGCGCGCCTAGTGGACCCCCGGGGTACCCTGATCTGCGGCCGCTACCGCATCGAGGGCGAGCCGCTGGGCAGCGGCGGCATGGCCACCGTCTATCGGGCGATCGACATCGTCACCGGCAACAAGGTGGCGCTGAAGATGATCAAGGATGAGAACATGCGGGACCAGGCCAACCTCGAGCGGTTCCGCCGCGAGGCTCAGACCACGGCCGAGCTGAGCCACCCCAACATCGTCCGCGTCCTCAACGTCGGAAACTACGAGGGCCGGCCCTTCATCGTCAACGAGTTCATCCAGGGCCGCACTCTGCGCCAGGTTCTGGACCAGCGCGGGCGCCTGCCCATCCCCGAGGCTCTAGATGCGATGAGCCAGCTCTGCCGGGCCGTCCTCTTCGCCCACCGCAAGGGCGTCATCCACCGCGATATCAAACCAGAGAACATCTTCCTCCTGCCGGATGGGACCATCAAGCTGGGCGATTTCGGCATCGCCACCTTCATGAACGCCGCCCACATCACCCGCACCCAGAATATCGTCGGCTCGGTCCACTACATGGCCCCCGAGGTCTCCCACAGCCAGCCGGCCACGCCCCAGTCGGACATCTACAGCATGTGTATCACCTTCTTCGAGCTGATCACCGGCCGCGTCCCCTTCGACGGGGACGACCCCGCCTCGATCGCCGCCAAGCACGCGAGGGACAAGTTCCCCAACATCCGCCACTACAACTCCGAGTGCCCCGACTCGGTGGCCAAGATCATCTACCGCTGCTGCGCCAAGTCGCCCCTGGCTCGCTATCAGAGCGCCTACGACCTGCGCGAGGACATTCTGCGGGTGAAGAACAATCCCGAGATGGTCCAGCGGCGGGGGACCCTGTTCAGCCGCATCAAGTCCGCCCTCCAGACCGCACTGGCCCGCCGGAGGAGAAGGCGATGAGGCGGGGACGGATCACGCACAGCTCCTCGCTGGGGTATGAGGTCTACCTCGACGACGGCTCGGTCATCCGGGCCAAGCGCCGGAAGGGTCGGGACGTCAAGGACGGCCTGCCGATGATCGGCGACATCGTGATTGTCGACGACCAGGATCAGATCGACTCCTTCCTCCCCCGCACCAGGGTCTTAGCTAGACCCCGCGTGGCCAACCTGGACCAGGTGGCGGTGACGGTCGCCGCGCGCCAGCCGGATCTCTCCACCTTCCTTCTGGACAAGTATCTGACCGCGACCGCTGCCGCCGAGGCTCCGGCCTTCATCATCGTGACCAAGTGGGACCTCCTGGATGAGGCGGGCCGCGAGAGCTGCGACCGCCGGCTCAGGGCCTACGAGAAGCTGGGCTATTCCGTCTATCGGGTCGGCCGGGGCATCGAGGGGGACCTGCCCGCCCTGCGGGAGAAGGTCCAGGGCAAGGTGACCGCCTTCATGGGTCAGACCGGCGTCGGCAAGTCCTCGCTGGCCAACCTGATCGACCCGACCTTCAACCGGCCGATCGGCCGCTTCGACGAGAGCATGGGCCGCGGCGTGCACCAGACCAAGGAGGTGGCCCTCTTCCCCTTCGCAGGCGGCTTTCTAGCCGACACCCCCGGCTTCTCCGACTTCCGCCTGGCCCTGACTAAGGAAGCGCTGGCGGAGAACTTTCCCGGCTACGCTGACTACGCGCCCCAGTGCCGCTTCAAGGGCTGTCTGCACAACGGGATCCTGGGCTGCGCCATCGAGCGAGCCATCGCCGCGGGCGAGCTGGCCCAGGAGTCGCACCAGAACTACCTCAAGCTGATGGGCGAGCTTGCGGAAGAGAGCTCGCGCGAGCGCCGGTCCTCCCACTCCTCGCGCGGCAGAAAGGCATAGATCATGAAAGGTTATCCCCTAGTAGCCCCCTCGGTTCTCTCGCTGGACTTCTCTCGCCTTGATAGCGAGCTGGAGAGGATGAAGGAGGCGGGCGTCAGCCTGCTCCACTACGACGTGATGGATGGCCACTTCACCCCCTGGATCTCCTTCGGCGAGCACCTCTTCAAGTTCTTCACCCACCGCGGCTTTCAGACCGATGTCCACCTGATGGTGAACGACCCGCTGACCCACGTCCAGAACTTCATCAACCTGGGCGCGGACCAGGTCACTGTCCACCTCGAGGCCCTGGATGACCCCTTCGCCTTCCTCCAGGGAATCAAGGACTATCGCAACGGGCGGATCATCGGCCTAGCTCTCAATCCCGACACGCCCCTAGACGAGCGGGTCTGGGCCATCCTGCCCCAGTTTGACAAGGTCATGGTCATGTCAGTCGTCCCCGGCCGCTCAGGTCAGTCCTTCATCGAGGGCAGCGATGAGAGAATCCATCAGATTAAAGAGTACATCAGAGAAAACAACCTCAATATCCTCGTAGAAGTCGATGGTGGCATCAACGATCGTACCGGCCCTGTCTGCGTCAGAGCCGGGGCAGACATCCTGGTCTCGGGCGCCTACCTGTGCATGGCTGACGACCCTCGAAGAGCGCTTGAAGATATCCTCAGAGAGTAGAAGTCTGAAATACTTATATAGATAATCCTTAGTCTAGTAGGAGGCTGATGGCAAATGAACGCATACTCCATCGCAACCGTGATCATGCTGGCGCTGGCCTGCTTGAGCATCCTGGGCTACATCACCTGCTGTGGAATCAGCTTGGGCGCCAAGAGGGATAACCCGGACAAGGCGACCATCTTCAACACCTTCCCCACCGAGGTCCCCAGCCTCGTCGGGGGCCGGGGCGGGGTCATCCTGCGCTATCTAGGCGCCTTCGCGGGCACTCTGGCCGGCCTGGCCATGGCCCTGCTGTTCGGCGGGATGATCGTGCCCGAGTACACCGAGGGCATCCCCGTCACCCTGGCCTCGATCTTCGTCCTGCTCTTCTCCCTGGGGGCCGCGGTCTGCTTCATCATCTCGACCCTCGTCCCCCTCGACCGGATCAAGGCCGCACTGATCAGCTGGGTCGTGTGCATCTTCCTGATCGCCGGCACCGGATTGTTCAGCATGGTGATCGAGGGCGTGTACGAGATGGTCAACATGAACATGGAGGTCCGCTATGCGGCGGCCGCCCTCTCCGGCGTCCTGCTGATCCTCTTCCTCAACCCCAAGCTGAAGAACTGGGCCAACATGGAGAAGACCGAGGTGAACGGCGCGACCATCTGGCTCCGCCCCAAGGTCAACTGGATGGCGGTCAACCTCTGGGTCGGCTATGCGGTCCTGGCTCTGGACCTGCTGCTGTTCGCTATCGGCGTCTTGATCTATCAGCCTGTCGCCATGTGAGATCAAGCCCCGCTGCGGCGGGGTTTTCTTAAACTTGTAATATCTCTGTCGAGAAATATCGGATTGCAGATAGAGATGAGTGCGGAGAGAGAGGCGTCTCCGCTTGAAGATCCTTCCTGATGCGAGACCACCTCCGCGGTGGTCTTTTGTTGTATGCAGAACTGGAAGCTTCATCTTTGGCTGTGGCTCGTAATAATTCATTGCTTTGAAGTAGCAATATCAGTTCGGAGACGGCGAAATGAGAGTGGTCTTTAAGTTTAAGGTGATGCTTTCAAAAGATGTGTTATCGCTCATGAACACCCCTTTCGGCTCATCATCCTGAAAGCGCATTGAAATCAGCTTTATGGGTTATCTTTCGTATGTTGTAAAATTGCCAAAGAGAAAAAGCAAAAGGGGGCCAAGCATTTTATGAATCGTGATATAGCAATCCTGATCCCCTGCTATAACGAGGCACAGACCATAGCAAAGGTCGTGGCCGATGCAAAAAAGAATGTGCCTGAGGCCACGGTCTACGTCTATGACAACAACTCCATCGATGGCAGCGGAAAACTCGCCCAGGAAGCGGGGGCGACGGTGATCCCCGAGCCCAAGCAGGGCAAGGGCAACGTCGTCCGCTCCATGTTCGAGCAGATCGATGCTGACTGCTACCTCATGGTCGATGCCGACGATACCTACGACCTCTCGCAGGCACACATCCTCATCGATGACGTCCTGAACGACGGCGTGGACATGGCCATCGGCGACCGGCTCGACGGCGCCTATTTCACCGAGAACAAGCGGCCCTTCCACAACTTTGGAAACACCCTGGTCCGCGCCCTGGTCAACCTCTGCTTCGGCGGTCACATCCGCGATGTGATGACCGGCTATCGCGCCTTCTCGCGCCGCTTCGCCAAGTCGTTCACCCCCAGGACTAACGGCTTTGAGATCGAGACGGAGATGAGCATCTTCAGCCTGGTCAAGAGGATGAAGCTCTCGAGCCACACCATCGCATACAAGGACAGACCGAAGGGGTCCAAGTCCAAGCTCAGCACCTTCTCCGACGGGCGGAAAGTCCTCAATTTCATCGTTAGATCCTTCTTCCACTTTAAGCCCTTTAAGGCCATGTCTTGGCTCTCTTCTCCTCTTATCATCTTAGGCGTCGCTTTGGGAATTGCTCCTCTGGTTCAACTGATTCAAGACTCGGGGATAAACGTGGGACTCGGTCTGGCCGCCGCTGTCATCCTGGGCGTAGGCATCCTGCTTCTGATCGCTGGTCTAATCTGGCAGCTGAGCCTCAAGATGGAGGGAGCGAGAGAGGACTGAGATGATCTTCCTGATCTGGTTTCTCACCACCGCCATCGTTGCCGCCCTCATCCTGGCGGGAAAAATCTGTTATCGCTGGGCGAAGAAGCTTGTGCTGACTGATCGAGCTGACCTGATCGGAGAGGCCGTCGATCTAGGAATCAGCCTCGTCGCCGGCCTGATTTTTGCCATCTTAATTTATTTCCTCTTTCCTTATAAGAACACCGCCGGCATGATCTTTCTATTCGCCTTCCTAACGGGTGTCATCCGCTTCTTCCACCCCGCGCGATACATCCTCAAATGCGAGGGCTTCTCCTTTAAGAAGAGCAGACGGCTGTGGTTCTCCTCCTGTCTCGTTCTGCTCTCGATTCTCGAGATCTTCGCCTTCAACACCAATGCCTATCCCATCGCCGGGGGCGAGACGGTCCTGTGCGACCGAGACAGCATCGCCCAGGTCATCGATGATTCCTACTTCAGCAGCGGCACCAGCTTCGACGATGGAATCCTCTCCGTCGAGGACAACAACGTCTTCGTGATCGAGAAGGGTGAGGATTCCTACAAGAATATCTGTCTGGATATGAGTTCGGAGAACCCGAGCTCGATGATCTATATCCGCCTCAGCTTCAGCCAGGACGGACACAGCTTCTCCTCGACCTATCAGTATCTATCCAACCCCACATACGGCAACTTCAACATCTGTGCTATCCCCGAGGAGTATGCTTCCTATCCGTACATCAAGGTCAATATCGGCATCGAGAGGAATCGTATCGAGTATCCCTCCGCCATCCTCATCGAGGGGGTCAGATTCAATGTTCCCCTCGCCCTGAACTTCAACCTGATCCGCGTCGGCCTCATCTCCCTGCTTCTGATCTTCGCCTTCTATGCGCCCGTCGCGGTGAAGAACTATCGCCGCCTGGATCGGGAGCCCACGCGCAAGCCCTACATCATCGCCGCCGGCTGTGGACTCGGCCTACTGGTCGTCTTCTTCATCGCTTCCACGTTCAACATCAGCTACTTCTACGCTGATTATCCGATCTCCCAGGATGCCCTGAACGACGTCTCGGGAACCAACATCTACTTCCGCCTCTTCGATGCGCTGATGAAGGGTCAGGTACACCTGGATATGTGGGTCGACCCGAAGCTGGCTGAGCTTAGCAATCCCTGGGATCCGTCCCAGAGAGCTCAGGTGGGCGCCTATGGCGCCTGGGATCACGCCTACTACAACGGAAACTACTACTGTTATTACGGCATCGCTCCGGTCCTCCTCGTGATGTTTCCAATCTTCATCCTCTCTGGATTCACCAAGATTCCCTCGCTGATAACCCTGCAGGCAGTCGGCTGGATTCTGACTATTCCAGCCTTCCTGATCCTCCTGTTCGAGGTCAGTCGCCTCCTGACGAAGAAGCTGAACGTCACAAACCTGCTGGTCCTCGGATTCTTCTGCATCTTCACCACCATGTTCATCCCGTCCTTCACCTTCAAGGAGGGCTACTACCACGAGGGTATCTACCACACGCCGATCATCTACGGCCTGCTGTTTATGGACCTCCTCTTCGCCTTCTTCCTGATGGCCTATCGCTCGACCAAACACCGCACGCTCTATCTCTCTTTGGCCGCCCTCAGTCTCGTGCTCGTCGTGGCCAGCCGCCCCAACCTGGCGCTGACCGTCGTCCTGATGGTCCCCTTCCTCATCGGTATCCTCGTCAAGCACGAACTGGGCTGGAAGCGGACCATCTTCAACTTCCTGCCAGCTCTCGGCATCCTGGTCGTAGGAGCGGCCCTCATCTGCACCTACAACTACGTCCGCTTCGACAGCATCTTCGAGTTTGGTCAGTCCTACCAGATCAATGTCGACCAGACGAACCTGACATACGGTTGGAACAAGATCCTCCCCTCTCTGGTCCACTTCCTCTTCCAGCTACCGCGCGCCTATTCGCGCTTCCCCTTCTTCTCCTGCTCGATGTACACGTTATCCTTCGACGACTGTCCCTACATCTGGGGCTATGTCGGCGTCTTCATCATCCCCTACTTCCTCTTCCTGTTCTGCGGTGGCCTCTGCTGCAGAAAGTCCGACTCCTGGGTGGAGAAGACATTCCTCTGGCTCTTCATCCCTCTGATCGCCTTCCTAGGATTCACCACCTACTCCAAGGCCGGAATCTGCTCCCGCTACCTCCTCGAGCCCTATCACATCGCCTCGATCGGTACGACCGCCATCATCATCAAGCTCATGGACCGCACCGCGCAGAAGAAGAGCCAGCACGTCGTCTGCGGACTGGCGCTGACAGCCGGTCTCTTCTCCTCCTTCCTCTGCATGAACCTGGTGTTCGACACCTTCGATGGCTGGAACTGGGGCGATCTGTGGGGCTTCCCCCTCTACTTCAAGGAGGCGTTCTTCAACACCAACATGCTGCTGCCGGTCTAGGGGTTTTATGTAGATAAATAGTGTTTACAAAAGCAGTTTTATATATAAGCAATCTATTTATTTTGAGTTTAGTTTTTGATTGATTCAAAAATACTTTGAAACTACTAATTTCCTACTATCTGCACACCTTGAATATGCCCAAATACTATCTGCACACCTAGTGCACTTCGCCGCTTACATTACACACCTGATAACTGAGAGGCCTCAAATCGAGAATCTACACAGGTAAACGAAAGGTTTAGGGTCAATTCGTGAGATCAAATTCTCTCTTTTACCCATAAAGAATCAGATTTTTGAAAATACTAATTTGCTACTAATTTTCTACTATCTACACACCTGAATATGCCCAAATACTATCTGCACACCTAGGGCGTTGGCCGCTTACATTACACACCTGATATCTAGGATGGTTTAAATTGAAAATCTACACAGGTAAAGGTATCGGATTTCATCAATCTGAGACATCTTCAAGGTGGGCAGAGGGTCCAAAATGAAAATACTAATTTGACTAATTTCCTACTATCTGCACACTTGTCCACAATTCAGGCAATCAGCTCGAATCCTTGTTTGATTGACACAAAAAATCCGCCCTTTCGGGCGGAAATTTGGTTCTCCAGCCGCTTACTCAGCAGCAGCGGGAGCAGCAGTCTCAGCGACGGGCTCAGTCACGGTCTCAGCAGCGACGACAGGCTCCTGGATGGGAGCAGCGCCCTTCTGAGCCTTGCGCAGGGTGCGCAGGGTCTTGGTGCTGACGCGGAGGCGAATCTTCTTGCCGTCAATGGTCAGGGTCGCCCACTGAAGGTTCACATTCCAGCGGCGCCTAGTTGCGCGCAGGGAGTGGCTCCTGTTGTTGCCGGTTGAAGGTCCGCGGCCGCTAAAAGGATCTCTTCTGGACATAGCGTATGCCTCCTAGATGACTAAAATCGGATTTTTAGCGGGAGGAAGTATATAACCTCTCACCCCATTTTTTCAAGCGGGGAATTGTCCATTGAAACCTCGTTTCGGTTGAGCGTGTGCAACCGGCTTGAGCCCGTTTATAATCCAAATGATGAATACCCCAAGAAAAGCTGTGCGCCCGAAGGCACACGCCACGCCGCGCATCAACACCCTCTATCGACTGGTCGCTTCGGCCTATACAAGGGGCCTCTATCACATCTTTTACGAGGTCTTTCCTTTCGACCTCAGAGATACGGCCAAGCGCTACGTCGGGCATCTGACCAGCGAGGATCTGCTCCAGTGGAAGGATGAGTCCATCGCCGTCTATCCCACCCGGGCCGAGGATGCCGATGGGGCGCGCGAAGGCTCGGTCTGCCTCGATGAGAGCGGCGACATGATGCTCTTCTACGTGGGTCAGCACTTCAGAGAGACGCCTGAGGACAACCTCAACGTCCCCACGGACCCTTCCGCGGTCGATGCGAGCATCATGATGATCCAGTCGCGCCGCATCGAGAGCCGGGACGTGTTCGACAACATCGCCGACAAGAGGGTGATCCTCTCGACTAAACAGATCACCGAGGCGGGGTTGGATTCATACACCATCCACGACCCCGAGGTCTACGACGATACCAAGCACCGGTATCTGACCTTTCTGGCCGTCGGCCACCAGGGTGAGAACATCGTGGTCTTCGTCAAGGAGGAGCAGGGGAACTTCAAGATCAAGAAGCTTCTCCCGCTGGAGAGCGAAGCGCGGATTGAGACTCTGCGCTTCTTCAGCTTGGACAAGCACACCTTCGCCCTGATGGAATCCTCGAGGCAGCAGGGTCCTGAGACTTCGATCATCCCCGCCTCGGTCAACCTGGAGAAGGGGACCATCAAGCTGGATCTCGCCCGGGCGCGGGCGATCGACCGCGGCTGCGATGCCTCCTCGCCCAAGCTGGCCTGGGATACCAGGCGCCTGCCCTACCTCCTCTCCGCCCTGCAGATGCATCACGACATCAAAGGTATCCGAGGCATGGTCTCCACACCCAAGCGCATCTCCCTAGATGATGGCCTGCCCCTCTTGAGCCTCCATCCCCTGCTGGCGCGCCGACTGATCTATCCCGAGGCCGAGGTCAAGATCAAGCAGACCCACTACCCGCAGCTTTTGAGTGCCACCCTCGAGGAGGGTTCGTTCATCGCCGTGGGCAGCACCGATATCTATTTCCACGAGGGACACCTCTTCGCCAATCGCAAGAAGTCCATGCCCCAAGGGGAGGACCGCCTGCCGGTCGCCAGCATCGACGTCTCAGAGAAGACCTGCGAGGTGCAGGTCCTCATCGACCAGGACTGCCTGGAGATCTTCGCCGCCGGCCAGGCGGTGAGCTTCATCGTCGTGGACAGTGTCCCCCTGATCAGGGCGAACGAGGGGGTGAAGAACCTCTGCGTCTATACCCTGAACCGCTTCAAGAGTTGATCCTGAGCCCCTTGGGGAGCAGGTTGCGGACCCGGCCCGGCATCCTCTTGGCAAAGCCTAGCGGGAAGCCCCGATACGTGACGACGATCAGGCCCTGCGGCCCCTCCTTTGCGATGGCTCCTCTCAGATCCTGCCCGGTCAGATACATCTCCGCCTGGCTGCGCTCGAGTTCCGCGTGCGGCAGAGGGAAAGCGGAGAGATGGCAGAGGTCCCAATCGTACGGGCACTTCGCCTCCGCGGAAAGATCCTTGACGGCATAGCCGATCTTGATGGGATTGAAGCGCTCCAAGCCGGGGATGAACCGGTCGATGATGCGGAATGAGCCCTGATATTCGAAGCCTTTAAACTCTTTTCCTTCAATCATTGTGACGCTCAGAGGCGCGCTCGAACGCTCGCTCAGGGTGCCCTTGTGCCTGAGGAGGCAGCAGTACTGGCCCTCGCCCTCGAACAGGCCGGGGATATAGCGATGACCGAGACCACCGATGCCTTCAAGGCCGCCGTCATCCTCCATCTCCATCATCTCAAAGTCAGGATGCCTCTCTAAGAATCCCGAGATGGCATCCTCATCCTCCTGGCGAGAATATGAGCAGGTGGAGTAGCAGATGATGCCACCCTCAGCCACGAGCTCAGCCGCTGCATCCAATAGCCGGGTCTGGATGAGGGCGCACTCTTCAACCTTGCCCTCGCTCCAGTCCTCGGCCATCCTCTCGTCCTTGCGGGTCATGCCCGAGCCCGAGCAGGGCGCATCCAGGATGATGGCGTCGAAACGCCCATTCAAAGTTCCGACCATCGTTATAGGGTCGATGCAGGTGACCACCGCATCGGGCACGCCGGCCCGCTCGATGTTGGTCCTGAGGATGCCCGCCCGCTTGCGGGAGATATCGTTAGACACCAAGAGGCCCAGCTTCTTGATGTGGGCCAGGGCGATCGACTTGCCCCCGGGAGCGGCACACATATCCAAGACATCGGGCCGTTCCACATCGGTGAGCGCTCTGGCCAGAGCCCGGCTCACCCGGTGGGCCGAGCGGTCCATGGGATAGATGGCACCCGAGAGATACAAAGGATTGCGCCCGACCTGGGTGCCGTAGGGATAGCGGGCGTAGCTCCCGTCGCTTTCGTCGAAGGTCGCACCCGGAATATCCGCCGCCAGCGCCGCGACCGTCAGCCAGTGCGGATCGAAGGAACAGCCCTTGACGGGCTCGTGCTCCATCGCTGTGACAAACCGCTGAAATCCCTCCTCGTCAAGAGGTGGGATCAGCAGGGACCGATAATCTTCCAAACGCATCGATAACCCCCTTTGCAAGGGCTTTACTAGCCTTTTTCGGTGTATATTATTAACCGCACAAGGGAGCATGCAAAGTATGAGAAACAGAAAGGATTTCAAGACGACCAACACCGTCGCTAACGACCAGACCTCCAACCACACCGCGAGTGTCCCCGCGAGCGCTGATGCTTCCGAGTGGAAGGGCAACGAGGATCTCTACATCATCGGACCCTCGAACGGCTTCGACCCTCAGCACCAGTTCAAGTCCCAGATCTCCGGCATCTACGGCGTGAAGGAGTACTACTGGACCGGCGTCATCGAGCAGGGCACCATCTCCTTCCGTCACGGGAATCATCACCCCGTCCCCACTCCCGCGGATTCCAACCACGGCTTCACCCTCGTGGGCAAGGCCAGGGATTACTTCCAGGCGGAGAACGCGCTGGTGGTCCTCTCCGAGTCCGGCGATCAGGCCTATGTCTACATCCAGTCCGACTCCTCGCTCAAGTATGTGGGCGACAACCGGGTGCACACCCTCTTCGTCCGCATCTACGACAACGACAACGGCTCGAACAACGATCGCTGGCTGACCCTGTCGATCAACTAGAGATAGAGCACATTGATGAGGACGAGCTCCGGCTCGTCCTTTTCTTGTGGAAAAATTGTCGCCTTGCCCATTTGCTACAATAAGGGGTAGTTTCGGCGCGTCAGCTGGGCTCGGGAGGTTGCTATGTCTGAACAGTTCAGAATGTATGACATCATCGACAAGAAGAAGCGGGGTGAGGCCCTCAACCGCGAGGAGATTGCCTACTTCATCAGGGGCTATGTCAGCGGGGAGATTCCCGACTATCAGGCCTCGGCGCTCCTGATGGCCATCTGCTTCATGGGGATGACCGAGAACGAGACCTTCTACCTGACCGAGGAGATGGTCAACTCGGGCAAGGTGATGGACCTGTCCGCTGTCAACGGTCTGAAGCTGGACAAGCACTCCACCGGCGGCGTGGGCGACAAGACCAGCCTGGTCCTCGGCCCGATGATCGCCGCGGTCAACCTGAAGATGCCCAAGGCCTCCGGCCGCGGCCTGGGCCACACCGGCGGCACCCTGGACAAGCTGGAGTCGATCCCCGGCTTCAGGGTGACCCTGAGCGAGCAGGAGTTCATCGACCAGGTCAACAGCATCAACCTGGCCATCGTCGGCCAGTCGGCCGAACTGGCTCCCGCCGACAAGAAGCTCTACGCCCTCCGCGACGCCACCTGCACGGTCGACTCCATCCCGCTCATCGCCTCCTCGATCATGAGCAAGAAGCTGGCCGACGGCTCGGACATCCAGCTGCTGGACGTCAAGTTCGGCCAGGGCGCCTTCATGAAGACCATCCAGGATGCCCGCCACCTGGCCCACACGATGATCAGCATCGGCCGCAAGGCCGGCAAAGTCACCTGCGCCGAGCTGACCTCGATGGACCAGCCGCTGGGCTATGAGATCGGCAACATCAACGAGGTCATCGAGGCGGTCGACACCCTGCGGGGCAAGGGACCCAAGGACCTCTTAGACCTCTGCCTCCACTCCGGTTCGATCCTTCTTAAGCTCGCTAACGCCGCCCCCTCCCTGGAGGTGGCTGAGAGGCGCCTGCGCCAGGCCATCGACTCGGGAGATGCCTACCGCAGCTTCGTCAGCATGGTCCGCAACCAGGGCGGCGACGTCCGCTACATCGAGGATACCTCCCTCTTCCCCACCGCCCGCTACAGCTACGAGGTCAAGTCGATCGCGGACGGCTACGTGGCGGAGATGAACACCTACGACCTGGGCATCCAGGCCATGCGCCTGGGGGCGGGACGGCAGACGGCGACCGATACCATCGACCACACCGCCGGCATCAGCCTGAAGAAGAAGGTCGGCGACCGCGTCCGCCGCGACGAGGTCTTAGCCGTCCTCCACTCGGAGCGCTCCGGCATCGCCGACATCGGCCGCGAGGTCCTCGCCGACTTCACCATCCGGGGCGAGAAACCCGAGGTTCCCCCGCTGATCGCCGAGACGATCTACAACTGACAATCCATACTTTAAATATTAGATTTTTAACCTGGCATACTATCCGCCAAGAGGATGAAAAATGATTCTGCTTCAAGCTCAGAACATCGTGAAGGACTACGATGGCAAACCCCTGTTTAAACCCTTGACCTTCGAGGTCAAATCCGGCGATCGCACCGCCTTGATCGGCCTAAA
The DNA here is from genome assembly GCA_944372245.1 of uncultured Bacilli bacterium. Classification (GTDB taxonomy): domain Bacteria; phylum Bacillota_I; class Bacilli_A; order RFN20; family CAG-288; genus CAG-568. The sequence continues at coordinate 42,336 of CALVYN010000003.1, read as the reverse complement.
CGGCACCGGCAAGTCGACCATCATCAAGATGGCCTCGGGCGAGCTGGAACCCGACCAGGGCCAGATGATCATCGGCCACGGCGTCAAGGTCGGCTACCTCTCCCAGGCCGTCATCTCCAGCGAGGACCACACCCTCTTCGAGGAGGCCTCCTCGGTCTTTGAACGCAACCGCCAGCTGATCGACGAGATCGGCCGCATCTGCGCCCGCATGGCGGAGCACCCCGAGGAGAAGCGCCTCCAGAACGACTACGCCCTCAAGCAGGCCGAGCTGGACAAGCTGGGCGGCTACGATTACGAGTATCGGATCAAGATGATCCTCAACATGTTCGGCTTCCACCAGGAGGACTGGCAGCGTCGAATCAGCACCTTCTCCGGCGGCGAGAAGACGCGCATGGCCTTCGCTAAGCTCCTTTTGATCAACCCCGACCTGCTCCTGTTGGACGAGCCGACCAACCACCTGGACATCGTGACCATCGAGTGGCTGGAGGACTACCTCAAGTCCTATCAGGGCGCGGTCCTCTTCGTCTCGCACGACAAGGCCTTCATCAACAACCTGGCCGAGAAGATCATCGAGCTGGAGAACGGCACACTCTCCTTCTACAGAGGCAACTACGACGCCTACGCCCTGGAGAAGCAGCACCGCTACGAGCTGGCCCTCAAGGAGTACAACCGCCAGCAGACCGAGATGCAGAAGATCCGCCGCTTCATCACCTTCTACATGCCCAAGCCCCGCTTCGCCTCCCGCGCCCACGACCGCGAGAAGAAGCTGGCCCGGCTCGAGGCCACCGCCCTGGACCGCCCCCAGGCCACCCGCAACCGGGTCCACATCGACTTCCGTGGCGACATCCGCGAGGACAAGAAGCTGATCCGCCTAACCGATGTCAGCATCGGCTATCCCGACGCGGACAAGCCCCTGATCCAGCACATCGACTACGAGATCCGCGGCCGCGACCACATCGCGATTATGGGGCCCAACGGCGCGGGCAAGACCACCTTCGTGAAGACTCTCCTGGGCAAGATCAAGCCCCTAGCCGGCTCGATCGAGCAGCTGACCATGCTAAACATCGGCTACCTGCGCCAGGATTTTCTGAGCATCCAGGACCCTCGGACCCTCTTCGACTACTTCAAGGACTCCTTCCCCCTCTTGGAGGACCAGAAGATCTACGACCATCTGGGCAAGTTTGCCTTCTCCTATGAGGACGACCGGGAGAAGACCCTGGAGAACCTCTCCGGCGGCGAGCAGATGCGCATCATCCTGGCCAAGCTCTGCCTGGAGAACTACGACATCCTGATCCTGGATGAGCCGACCAACCACCTGGACCTCTTCACCAAGAGCGAGCTCGAGGATGCGCTAGGCGAGTATCAGGGCACCCTGATCCTGATCTCCCACGACCGCGACTTCATCGACGCCTGCGCCGACCGCCTCCTCTACTTCCACGACGGGAGGGCCTATGCCCACGAGGGCTCCTTCACCGACTTCATGGAGACCGACCTGAAGAAGATCATCGAGGAGGAGAAGGCCAAGGTCACCCAGGGCGAGAGCAAGCCTGAGAAGGCCCAGCCCAAGGTCGAGAAGCCGCGCCGCGTCTCCGAGTTCACCGTCGAGAAGCTGATGGAGAAGATCGCTAAGCGCGAGGGTGAGATCAGCGAGCTCAAGGCCCGCTGCGACACGCCCGAATACTATTCCGACCCCAGCAAGCTGGCCGCGCTCCAGAGCGAGATCGACAGCAAGCAGGCCGAGGTCGACAGCCTCTACGAGAAGCTCAACTCCATGTAGCCAATGGAGATTTGAACCGATGAAAAAAGCCGACCCACTCCGCTTGGGTCGGCTTTATTTTGCTTAGGCTTCGCTGGGCTGAAGGGCTCCGAGCATCTGGATGGCCTTCCTGACCGCCGCCTCGTCCGCCAGCTCGGCGCCGGAGGCCTGCTTATGGCCGCCGCCACCCAGGGCCAGGGCGACGCCGTCGACCTGGTAGTTGCGGGCGCAGCGCAGCTCGGCCCGATACTTGCCGTTAGGATACTGGGCGAAGAAGGCCCAGACGGGGCACTCGGCGGTGTTGCCGATGGTGTTGACCCGCGGGGCGATCTGGTCGGCGGTGTAGCCCATCTTGGCCAGGTCCTCCTTGGTGAAGACCTCGTAGGCCAGGCAGCCGGCCGTCTTGATCTGGCTCAGCAGCTTGCCCTTGAGCTTGAGGCTGTCCAGGCTCACGGTGTTCAGCTTGTCGTAGATCTGCTGGATGTCCGCGCCGTTGGCGATCAGGCGCGCCGCCATGGCGTAGGCCTCGGGGTCGGCGGTGAAGCGAAAGCCGCCGGAGTCGGTCACCAGGCCCAAGAGCAGGCACTCGGCCGCGGCGGGCGAGATCATCGGGTGTATCGAGAAGAGCATCGCGGCGATGATCAGCGAGCAGGAGATCTTCTCGGGGTCGACGAACTCCAGGTCGCCGAAGTGCTCGACGAGGGGATGGTGGTCGATCTTGATGACGAACTCGCCGTCGAGGGCCCGCCGGTCGCAGATGCGGTCGATGGTCGCGGTGTCGACGGTGATGCAGAGCGACTTGCGGATCACATCCTCGGGGATGGTCCCGGGCCGCTTGGCCAGAGGCAGGCCGGCGGGCACCAGGTCGAGGGGGTCGACCACCGCGTAGATGGTCTTGTCGGGGAAGAGGAAGTCCAGGGCCAGCTTCAGGCCCATGGCGGACCCGTAGGCGTCCCCGTCGGGACGGACGTGTCCGAAGATACATATGGTTCGATACTCTTCGATCTTCTCGAAGAGCTTCTTTGCTGTTTTAATCATAAATAAACTCCTACCACCCTGTTGGTGGTATAGCCATTTTAGCAGTTATAAGGGGGCTTTGCAAAATGCTTAACAACACTTAGCAATCAGAAAGTTAACCTGAAAGAAACTAGTTAAATAGGCATTTGCTAACTTAACAATTTCCGTGTTTTCAGCAAAGGAAAAGGGGGATTGACTCCCCCTTACCAACCCGGATAGGCTCGGCTTAATCCTCGCCGTTGATCTCCTCGTTCAGCTTGCGGCGGGTAATATCGGCGCTGTCGTCATCGTCGTCGGTGCTGGTCTCGATGCTCTTCTTATCCTCTTCAGTCTCCTGACCGAGCTCGACAGCCGCACCCTCGTCGTCCTCGCCCTCCTCGGTGGTGTAGACCTCGTTCATGTCGATGTGATAGTCGGAGGAAGCGTGACGGCTCTTCAGATCCCAGAAGTTGTTGGGCAAGATGATGAGTCGGCCGTCGAGGGTCAGGTCGGTGTAGAAGGAACCAGCCCGTTTGAGGAGCTCCTCCTCATCGTCGATTCCCAGCGCGTTGCCGACCGCCACCAGCAGATTGTTAAAGGGAATCGCCTTGCCCGCCTCCTCGATGATCTCGTAGGCGGTATCGATCATTGACTGTGCCATATCTCTCCTCCCAAGCCAAAAAATGCCTATGTTTTATATCACTAATACAATGGTTCGTCCACAGATTCTACATCCGGACGGGCGCCCTGACACCGATCAGGTTGAGGGCGTCAGCCAGGATGGTGCGGCAGGCCTGGGCCAGAGCCAGGCGCGCCGCGGTCAGCGCCTCGTCGTCGAGGTTGATAATCCTAGTCTTCTGGTACCACTCGTTGACCAGGGCCGCGAAGTTCTGCACGAAGAGGCAGATCTTGTAGGGTTCGTAGGTGTCGGCCGCCTCCTTGACGCGGGAGCCGTAGTCCCGCATCGCCTTCATGATGGCCAGCTCGGAGTCGCTATTCAAAAGGCTCCCATCGAAGTTGGAACTGCGATAGTGCCGGCCTCTCTCCAGGGCGGAGCACAGGCGGGCGTGGGTGTACTGAGCGTAGTAGACGGGGTTGGAGGAAGAGAGGGACTCAGCCAGGTCCAGGTCGAAGTCGAGGTGGGATTCGCCGGCGCGCGAGACGAAGAAGTAGCGCACGGCGTCGACGCCGACCTCGGCGACCAGGTCGTTCATCGCGACCGCGTTGCCAGTCCGCTTGCTCATGCGGTACTCCTCACCGCCCTTGAACAGGCGGACGATCTGCACCAAGCAGATCTGCAGGTCCTTGGGGTTGTGGCCCAAAGACTTCATGGCCGACTTCAAACGGGCGACATAGCCGGCGTGGTCGGCGCCGAACACGTCGATCAGCTTGTCGAAACCGCGCTGGAACTTGTCGTGATGGTAGGCGATGTCGGGCAGGAAGTAGGTGTAGGAGCCATCGGACTTGACGATGCAGCGATCCTTGTCATCGCCGTCGTGGATGGTGCGCAGGAAGAGGGCACCTCCATCCTGGTAGGTGCACCTATCGAGGGCGCGCAGCACCGCATCGACCTTGCCCGAGCGGCGGATCTCCTTCTCGGAGGTGAAGACGTCGAACTCGACGCCGAACCGCTTCAGGTCGTCGATGATCTTGGCCAGCAGCTTGCGGGTGCCGTAGACGCGGAAGAACTCGAGGTGGTCGTGGGCGTCATTCTCGAACTCGTGGCCGCAGTCCTGATAGAGCTCCTCAGCGATGTCGACGATATCCTTGCCGTGGTAGCCATCCTCAGGCACCTCGACCTCGGTGTGGCCCAGCCGCTGGAGGTAGCGGGCAATCAGGGACTCGGCCATGTGGTCGATCTGGTTGCCGGCATCGTTGATGTAGTACTCGCGGGTGACGTCGTAGCCGGCCTTGCGCATGATTCGCGCCAGCGAGTCGCCCACCGCCGCGCCGCGGGCGTGACCCAGATGCAGATAGCCGGTGGGGTTGGCCGAGACGTACTCCAGGTCGACCTTGATGCCGTTGGCGGGGCTGGAGCCGAAGTCGGAGCCCTCATCGAGGACCTTCTTGACGACCGAAGCCATATCGCTCTGAGACATGAAGAAGTTGAGGAAGCCGGGGGCGACCGCCTCGACCCTCTCGACCTCGGAGCTCTCGAGCTCGGGCACCAGCTCCTGGGCCAGCTGCATGGGTTTGAGCTTGAGCAGCTTGGCGGACTTGAGCGCCGCGTTGGTGGAGAAGTCGCCGTGCTCCTTCACGGGCGGAATGGTCAGAGCGACGTCGGCCGCGGTCACGTTCAGACCCCGCTTGCGCAGGGCCGCGGCGACCGATTCCTTGATCTGATCAGCGATAGCCATCGTTTTCCTCCTTACTTGCCCTTGGGGGCGTTGAACTTGATGAAGAGGCAGTCGCCATCCTTGACGGCGTACTCCTTGCCCTCGGTCCGGATCAGGCCCTTGGCCTTGAGCGCCTCCTCGCTGCCGTACTGGTCCAGGTCGGCGAAGGAGTAGACCTCGGCCTTGATGAAGCCGCGCTCCATATCGGAGTGGATGACGCCGGCGCAGCGGGGCGCCAGGTCGCCCTCGTGGAAGGTCCAGGCGCGGACCTCGTCGGGTCCGTCGGTGAAGAAGGTCCTCAAGCCCAGCACGCTGTAGGCCGCGCTGGCGATGCGGTCCAGACCGGTGAGGTTGGTTCCCAGCGCCTCGAGGTACTCGCGTCTCTCCTCGGGGGAGACCGACGCCAGCTGGGCCTCGGTCTCAGCGCAGACGGGGATAGCGATGGTGCCGTTAGCCTCGGCGAACTGCTTGACCAGAGGGAAGTACTTGTCGGACATCGGGTCGGCGTAGGCGGACTCGGAGACGTTGCCGACGTAGATAATGGGCTTGGCGGTCAGAAGGTTGTAGTCGTGGAGGATGCGCGCCTCATCGCTGGTCATCTCCACGCTGGAGGCGAACTTCTCCGCCTCTAGAGCCGCCTTGACCCGCTCGAGAAGGTGGACGGTGGCGATCTGCTGCTTGTCGCGGCTCATCTGGGCCCGCTTGGCGGTCTTGCCCAGGGCGCCTTCGACCACCTGCAAGTCGGCCAGGATCAGCTCGGTGTTGATGTCGCTGATGTCCCTGAGGGGATCGACGGTGCCGCTGACGTGGACGATATCCTTGCTGTCGAAGCAGCGGACCACCTCGATGATGGCGTCGGTGTTGCGGATGTTGCCCAAGAACTGGTTGCCCAGACCCTCACCCTGCGAGGCGCCCTTGACCAGACCGGCGATGTCGGTGAACTGGAAGGTGGCGCGGACGACCGACTTCGGCTTGAAGATCTCGACCAGGCGGTCGACGCGAGCATCCTTGATCTCGACGACGGCGGTGTTGGGCTTGATGGTGGCGAAGGGGTAGTTCTCAGCGAGGACATTCGAGTTGGTCAGGGCATTGAAGAGCGTCGATTTGCCGACATTCGGCAGTCCCACGATTCCGGCAGTTAATCCCATATACGGTAATTCCTCTTCCTTAATCTATTGAGTTGTGATGCAGCGGGCATAAGTCTAACACGCTCGGGAATAAAAAAGGGATGGGTTCTAGCCCATCCCACCCGCATATCGACCCGTCTGTTGATGCGTGCCTATATGCAAGTGTCCGACGCGGTTCTAAACGAGATTTAGAACTGGTGCTCGTCGTCGACAACAGCCTTACGGGTGATCTTCACGTTAGCAGCGCGCAGACCCTTCTCGGTGTTGCTGACCTCGAACTCCACCTCGTCCCCAGGAGTGGCGGTCTTGAAGCCGTCCATCATGAGGCTGGAGTAGTGGAAGAAGACATCGGAGCCATCCTCAGCGCGGATGAATCCGTAGCCCTTCTTCGCATCGAACATCTTAACTTTACCCTTCATGGCAAACCTCTCTCGCAAGGTCCCTACGGACCTAGCGCGATAATTTTTTACCCCCGCAATCCCTTCTTGTCAAATCTTGAGGGGACCACAATCCATGAAAGCGTTTCCCCGCTTTCAGCGATTGCGGAATGCGCAAGATGGCGAGATTTTTCTGGCTCTGAAGGAGATCGTCAAGCCGGCCAGCCCGCAGGCTGCCAGGCAGATGATGGACGCCAGGGCCACCGCCAGCCCCGTATCGAAGAGGCCGGCCGTGTCGAAGATGCTCGCCAGCTGTCCCGCGGCGATGCGCCCGGCGATCAATAGACCCACTGCTGCCTCCAGAGCCGCCACCAATCCGATGCAGAGCGCCTGGATGACGATAGAGAGCTGGACCCGTCCCGGGGAGAAGCCCACCGAGAGGAGGTCGCCGAGTCGGCGCTGGGAGCGCCTGACGACCAGTAGCAGATTCAGACAGAGGAGCAGTACCGCTAGGACGATGGAGACCGCCCCGAAGATGCCGAGCCCACGCCCCACGGTGGTGACCATCGCATCGAGGGAGGTCAGCATATCTCTGACCGGAGCCGAGAAGGTGTATTGAGGATACAGCTCCCTGAGGCGGATCAGCTGCTCGTCCATCGCCTCCAACGAGGCGAAGCGGAGGACAAAGGCGTCGCAGACCACGCTCTCGGGACTCATCTCGGAGTGCTCGAAGGCCAGGGCCTGCGGAAAGAAGGAGTCGTGAATCAGCACCGGATCATCTCCTTCAAAGATTCCGGAGATCCTCAGGGTCACCTCCATGAATCCGTTGGCGTAGCCGCCCTCGACCTCGCGGACGCTGTCCAGCATCAGAAGATTGAGCGTCCGTCCCAATGCAGTGGAAACTTCGCCGTAGAGCCGTTTGGCCAGCTCGACCGTCACTCCGATCTGCGCATCGTCGCAAGGCACCTGGCCTAGAAGGAGGGCGTGGCGAGTCGGAGTGGCAAAGTCGATGCCCTCTCCCATGACCGAATCAGCCAGGCTGGATGAGAGGACCCCATCCGGCAGCTCACCATCGGCGAACGAGTAGCCCGTCAGAGCGTAGTCGGTCAGTGCGTTCTCATCGGCCACGATATTCAGGGCCTCTCTGCGCGCCGAGAGAAAGAGGGGAGTAGCAAACCCCTCATACATACCTCCAGAGACATAGGTATAGACCGGGCTCGAGAGGGAGTAATCCACTACGGCTCCACCCGAGTTCAGATACATATCCAAACAGTCCTGGGGTGCCGCCTCGGGGCTGGTCTTATAGATGCAGCCCACACCGACGGCCTGCCCCTCCTCGTCCTCGCAGAGGCGGACGAGGACTCGATTGCCCCAATCCGGAGCGAGCAGGATATCCCTCAGGAAGTTCCCTAGCTCATCTCGGGCAACCCAGACCACGCCCGCCTTCTTCAGGGTATAGGGAAGCGGGTCGACGCTAGCCATATCGTATGAGCTTTCCATCCCTAATTGACCCTCGAAGAATTGGCTGGCGAAAAGAGGGTCGGTGTGAAGGATGACTACGGAGGAAGAGGAGAAGAGCGAGACGACCTTCAGATTGAATTCCTTGACCCCTTGAGCCTCCTCGATTCCAGCGCTGCCCGATAGCAGCACCTGTTCCTCCTCCAGGGCGGAGTGCAGCTCGTCCAAGCCTCCCGCTCGGTCGATCAGAGCCTCATACATACCATCGGGGAGACCCAGGACCACCTCGTCGCTGGCCAGGTGGCCAACGATCTCAGGAAAGAGAGCCACGCCGGGCCGGGAGGCCAGCGGATAGCACTCGGAGAGGATGTCCATTCCCAGCTGCCTAGGATAGGACCAGGACCCGAGGCGGAGCCGAAAGCCGCTGGTGACGCTGAAGGTCGCATTGACTCCGCGCATGTACCAGGCCCCATATCCCATGGTCGTCTCGGGTGAGACCGCCAGGGCCGAGGAGATCTCCTCCGGCGAGAGATATATGTTCTCAGGATTGTCAGCATTCTCGTTATAGGCGGGCTGAACCACCGCCGATAGCTCGTCCAAGGTGGTGCCAACCACCGAACGCATCCCCTCGCCGACCCCTTGTACCATCAGGGTGGCAAATCCGGCGACCGTCACGGCAAAAGCCATGGAGAAGAGGGTGGCCATATAGCCCCTCAGACCTCTCAAAAAGCTCCGCAGCGCATCGCAGACCAGCTGGAAGAGATTCGACTTCACCGGCCGCTCATAGATAGGATTTCCTCCATCTATCTGAGCCACAGCCGAGGTGGTCAGATGGCCGTCGACCATGATCAGAGCGCTGCCCTCGTCGACCAGATCTCTCTCGTGGGTGATGACGATGACCAGAGCCTTGGAGCTAGCGCCTCGCAGCTCAGCCATGACTCTGTGCGCCAGCTGCTCGTTCAATCCGGCGGTCGGCTCGTCCACGATCAGGAGCTTGGGTCTCTTGACCATGGCCTTCGCCAGAGCGACCCGCTTCCTCTCGCCTCCGGACAGCTCGCTGATATTCCGGTCCAACACCTTCTCCAGCCCGAGGCGGACGAGAAGTTCTCGGCTCTCCTCGACCGCCCGGTGGCGGCTCTCACCCAGAGCCAAAAGAGGTTTGCTCACCTCCTCCCATGGGTGGCAGCTCTCCTCTAAAAATCCGTCCTGAAAAGCGAGACCGACCACCTGAGCTCGATAGGCGGAGAGCTGATTGGAGTCACACTCATCCAACCTCCAACCAAAGCTCTCCACCCGTCCGGAGAAGTCATCGTCCATCCCGGCGAGGATCGAGGCGAAAGTGCTCTTGCCCGCCCCCGAGGGACCCACCAGAAAGATGAGACCAGTGGAGGGAAGGTCGATGCTGACCCCCGCGACCGCAGCATGGTCCTCGCCCGGATAGGTCTTTCTTAACCCTTCTATGTGAATCATCTCTCCGACCTCAAGGAAGCCTGAAGCCTCTCGTGGCTCATCCGGTGAAACGGAAGGCTGCAGAAGATCTGGGATAGGAGGGTCATAGCCAGCAGAGATAACAGGAGGGCCAGCGGTGAGATGATGAACATCCCCGAAGGCAATCCCAGAGTTTTTAATATATTGGGGACCAGGATTGAAAGGATAGAAAAACTTAAGCCGAATCCCAGAATAGCCGCCGTAGAAAAGATGAAGGACACGCCGGAAACCGCCTTGAAGAAGCTGTGCCTAGCCCGTGAGCAGAGCCGGATCAGAGCGCACTCTCGGACGGTTTCCAAACAGATTGAAGAGGCCGAATAGTACTCGAGAAACAGGGCGATGACCGCCGCACAGCCCAGAAAGATGAGGGCGAGTTTAGCGATGGCGGTCGAGATGTCCTGCCCAGCTTGATATGAGTTGATAGCCCGCGAGTTGCAGGAGATGGAATCGCCAGCGCCCTTGACCCACTCGCGAAGGGAGAGATCATCCTCAGCGAAGACGACCGTGGCATAGCCTCTGACATCGGTTCCGGCATAATCGTCCTCGTCCAGCAGGTCGCCGACCGTCATCTCCATCTCGCCCAGAAGACTCGTCTGCCTCAGCTCAGACCAGCAGAGCTGATAGGCATAGTAGATCACCGGGGAGTTGAAAGCCTCATTCTCCTGAGCCACTCCCACGATGGTGAAGTGCCAGTCCTGGATATAGCGGAGTGTCTCCGTCCCGCTGGAAAGATAGATGGGTACCTCGCGGTCGACAAAACTGCCGAAGGTCTTGCCAATCAGAGCTTCGGCCGGGATGTTCAACGCCGTAGCCAAAGCAGAGTTGGCCACCGCCTCGCGCGCGTGTCTAGGAAGCCGGCCAAGACTCACCGCTCCGGGTTCAAGATAGGGTTCGATACCATAATCCACGACCTCGCGGGCCAGCTGGATACTCCCAGAGGATGGGATAAAGTAGGAGAGGTTCCAATAGAAGTCTGCTCCTGTGTCCCGCTTGAGATCTTCTTTCGTCTCCTCCGTCAGCTCGCTCTGGCGAGCTAGGGTCATCCCCTGCCCCTGAGCCACATCGACCCGCTCCGAAATCAGGGCCGTGCCCGGAGCAAAGAAGGAGTTATAGATTCCCTGTGAGAAGTCTTTGGAGGTGAGACCGATGGCCATGGCCACGGCGAGACAGGCGAAGGCGAATCCCGTCGCAAGAGAGGAGAGAATCATCCGCGACCGCCGCCCTAGAAGGATGCCCCAGGCCAGCTTTATCCGCGTCCTGAAGCTGACACCCCGGCCTCTCTTCTCATCTGAAGACTCTCGATGGCGCTTGGGAGTGAGGCAGACCAGGGATTGTTTTGCTTCCGCCTGAAATAGACGTCCATCTCTCATGCGAAAGATCTGGGTCGACCAGTTCCAGGCTAGGCTCTCCGAGTGGGTGACCACGATCACCAGGCGCTCATTGGACAGGCGCGAGAGGATCTCCATGACCCTCTGCGCGTTTGCTGAATCCAGGGCACCAGTCGGCTCGTCCGCCAGGATGATCTCAGCATCCGAGCAAGCCGCCTGACAGAGGCTCAGGCGCTGGCGCTCGCCACCTGAGAGCTCACCTGCTCTCTTGTCCTTCAGATCGAGAAGCCCCACTTCCTCCAACCATTTCGACGCTCTAGACCGGGCGGAAGCTTCCGGTTCACCCGAGAGAATGGCCCGGAGAGCTGCATTGTCCTCCACGGTCATGCCACCGATCTGAGCGGCCTCCTGCAGAACCAGTGCGGGTCTGTTCTCGCCATCAGAGATGACGCTCCCCGAGGTGGGTTCAAGTAGACCAGCCAGCAGATGGAGCAGGGTCGTCTTGCCGCAGCCGGAGGGACCGAGGATCGAGATGAGACCGGTCTTGGGCAGCCGAAGACTCACCCGGTCGAGGATCAGCTCTCCCTCGGGCGCATAGGCGAAACAGACCTCTCTCAACTCCACGGCGCAGTCCTCCGCCTATCTCTATCTTCAATTTCAAAAAATCCGCCACCATCGGGCGGATCTATTAAGCAAGTTAGGTTATTTATTTAAAGATGCTTTTCAAAGGCTTTTAAGCCATCTAGGGTTTCAAACTCGGTTCCTGTCTCCGGGTCGACCAGGTGGAAGATCACGTTGGAGAGCTGGCCCGTCTCCTGGTCGACATCGCAGGTGAGATAGCTGCCGAGGTCGCCGTCGCGCGGTCTGGTCAGGCTGCCGGGATTGAGCACCCAGACCCCCTTGAGTGTCCGGCGCACCAGCTTGCGGTGGGTGTGTCCGCTCAGAAAGATAGCGCAGCCCAGGCTGTCGATATATTCGTCCGTGATGCCGTCGTAGCGGTTGCCGTGCTCTAAGTGGACCCGGCCGAAGGGGAAGGGGATATCTCGGGTGACAGGCAGGCCCGCGAAGTAGTCGCAGTTGCCCCGCACCCCCAGAAAGAGGGAGTTGATGACGTAGGGGGAGACCTCGGAGTCGCCCAGGTGGAAGAAGTTGGTGCAGTCGACGCGGTGCCGATCGACGATGCTGGTCATATGCTCGATATCGCCGTGGGTATCGGACATGATCAGAAAGCGATACCTATCGCCCATCAGTGAGACTCCTAGATAGCTCAGAGTAGGCGTTATAGAACAGGGAGACAGCCGTCAGCGGGCCCACGCCACCGGGCACCGGAGTATAGAAGCCCGGCAGGTCCTCAGGCGGGACGAAACCCAGGTCGCCACCGCGGTCGCTGGCGTGGTAGCCGCAGTCGATGATCATCTGGCCTGCGCGGATCGACTCGGGAGGGACCAGCCCCCTCTTTCCCGAGGCGAGAACGATGATATCCGCCTCGCGGGCGGCCGCGGCGATCTGGGCCGGACTGACCTTGGAGGGGGCCAGGCACACGAAGGCATCAGCCCGCATCAGAGCGATAAAGAGGGGGAGGCCGACCGAGAGCGAGCGCCCGATGACCAGCGCTCTCCTTCCCCTGATAGCCACCCCAGTCGCGGCGATCAGCTCCATGACCGAGCGGGCCGTCCCCGGAAGCAGCAGGTTCTTATCGCCGGAGTAGATGGCGCTCCTGGCGGCTGCGCCGAGGCAGTCGGGGTCGCGCTCGGCAGGCAGGAGGCTGATCAGCTCGCTGTCAGCGAAGGGCAGAGGTCTCAGGACGACGAAGGAGTCCAGAGGATTCGGATGGGTCAACCTCTGTTTGATCTTCCAAGCCTCGGCCAGGCTCGAGCAGGCGATGGGTTCGACCGCCGTCTGCAACCTCCGGCCGGTCGCCTGCAGCTGGTGCAGATAGGAGACTGCGTCGCTGGAGGCGGGGTCGTAGATGCAGCAGAGGTTGATGGTCCCGATCGCCTCCCTCATCCTGGCGACGGATTCCTCGTCCCGTTTGGCCAGGGGCTTTCCAAGTAGCGGAGTCATGTCCTAGTCCTCCATGTCAACTGCGGCGGGCACGCTGGGCAGGCCGGGCATCAGCAGGGTCGAGCCGCTCACGGGCACGACGAATCCCGCTCCGGCCGAGAGGCGGACGGAGGAGATGTTGATGGTGAATCCTCTGGGGCAGCCTAGGACCGCAGGATCGTCGGTGAGAGACAGGGGCGTCTTGGCGATGCAGACACCGAGGCCCTCGAGACCCATAGATTCGATCGAGGCGATGTCCGCCTCCGCCCGCGGGCTGAAGCTGACCCCTTCAGCGCCGTAGACCTGCTGGCAGATGGTGGTGACCGCCGAGCGAATCTCCTGCCCCGGCTTAACCAGCGGCTTGAAGGCGGAGGGCTTCTCGCACGTGGCGATGACCGCGCGGGCCAGGTCGACAGAGCCCTCGGGGCCCTCGGTATAGCCCCGGCAGCAGACAGCGCTAAAGCCCGCCTTTTCAACTTCCATCTTTAAAGCATCAATCTCAGATTGAGAATCACTATCAAAGGCGTTGATGCAACAGATTACAGGGACACCATATTCGGACATGACCCGGAGGTGATGCAGCAGATTGGCCGCGCCGGCCACCGTGGCGGAGACATCCTCCACACCCAGGTTCTCGTAGCTGACTCCACCCTGGAGCTTGCACGAGCGGACCGAGGCGACCACGACGGTGCAGGCCGGAGCGATGCCCGCCCTGGGGCAGAGCAGGTCCATGAACTTCTCGCCTCCCAGGTCGGCGCCGAAGCCGGCCTCGGTCACGCAGTAATCGGAGGTGTGTAGCCCCGCCTGGATAGCTCTTATGGAGCAGCAGCCGTGCGCGATGTTGGCGAAGGGGCCGCCGTGGATGAAGGCTAGACTGCCATACTTGGTCTGCGCGATGTTGGGGAGCAGAGCCTCCCTCACGATCTTGCGGATGGCGTTCTCGATCCGGAACTCTCCGACTCTGACCGGCCGGCCATCGAGGGTGTATGCGCAGACGATGTCATTGACTCGCTGGGCGAAATCGTCCTCGCTGCGGGCGAGGCAGAAGATCGCCATCAGCTCGCTGGCCGCGGTGATGACGGTCGTCTCCAGATGGCCCTCGGGATGCTTCTTGTCGATGCCGACCCTGATCCTTCTCAGCGCCCTGTCGTTCATGTCGACCGCGCGGGGGAAGACGACCCGGTCCAGGTCGATGCCCAGCGGGTTGCCGTGGAAGATCGAATTGTCGATCACCGCCGAGATGAGCGCATTGGCCGCGGTCAGGGCGTGGATGTCACCAGTGAAGTTGATGTTGATCTCATCGCTGGGCAGGACGCTGGCCTCGCCGCCGCCGGTCGCCCCGCCCTTGAGGCCGAACACCGGGCCCATCGAGGGCTGGCGCAGGGCGACGGTCGCCCGCTTTCCCGTTCCTTCCAGAACCCGATTCAGGCCATCGGTCAGAGCGATGGCGGTCGTGGTCTTGCCCTCGCCGGCCTTGGTCGGGGTCATGGCGGTCACTAAGATCACCTTGGAGCCCGGCTGGGGCGCGGGATCGACCCCGAAGTCGACCTTGGCGAAGTAGCGGCCGTAGGGGATGATGTCCGCCGCGTCGAGGCCCGCCCTGGCGGCGACCTCCTGAATCCTCTCTAGACCTTCCATGACTTGGCCTCCTTCTCGCCCTTGAGCGCCGCCATCTCGCTTGCACCCTGCGGCGGCAGGTGGAGTTCCTCCACGCTCTTGGTGGCGATGTTGTTCTGCTTGATGTAGTCCACGATGATCGGGTCGAGCCTCACGCCCTCGGGGGTGGGCAGGGCGTAGGAGAAGACCGGCAGCTTGCCCTTTTTGATCTCCAAGTCGTCGAAGATCAGAATCTGCATCAGGGGCGAGTGCTGGTGGACGGCGCGGACGAAGTCCTCCACCATGCCCCTATCGAGGGTGAAGATGCCGATCTGGCGCACCCCGGAGCGGTAGAGCTGATCGATCCAGGGGGTGAACTCCATCGCCATCTGCGGGACCAGGGGCAGGTCCATCTGCATATCGTTTGCCATCTGTGCTCCTCCTCTCATTCTCACATCTTCGACCACCAGGGGAACCACCTTCTCGCGGGGCAGGACCACCGTGTAGGGGAACTGGTGACGCATGAAGGTCCGCTGGCGCCTGGCGTACTGCCGGGTGTCGATCACGATCTCCTCCTCGATGCCCTCCAGGGACTGCTCGTTCAATAGTCGATGGCAGATCTCCCTAAAGCCGATGCCCCGAAAGTGCGGGGCGTAGTCGGGCGCCTGGGCCATGAGCCGCTGGGTTTCCCCGACCAGGCCCGCCTCCATCATCTTTCTCACCCGAGCCGCGATGCGGGCGCGCACCTCGTCAGGGTCGGTCTCGAGGCGGATGAAGATGGCCGGATAGAGGGGATTGTTGACGAAACGGTCGACCAGTTTGGAGCGGGCCACGCCCGCCCGGGCCAGGGCCAGGGCTCGCTCGACCCGGCGGGGGTTCTTCAGGTCGACGACCCTTCCCGCCTCCGGGTCGTACTTCAGAAGCTGGGCGACGAAGGTCTGGAGCTCTCCGGGCGGGATGTCGAAGTGCTCGTACTCGTCGTCGGGGAACTCGTAGGGGAAGAGGAGGGTGCGAACGTAGAGGAAGGTTCCTCCGGCCACCACGCAGTCGCGCCCCTCCTTTGCAAAGCGGTCCAACAGGGCGCGCCCGCGCCTTTGAAACTCGAAGGCGGAGATCTCCTGGCCGAAGTCCTGCTCGTCGATGAAGTAGTGCTCGATTCCCTCCAGTTCCGCAGGGGTCGGTTTGGCCGAGCCGATATCGAAGCCGCGATAGACCGCATAGGCGTCGGCCGAAATCAGGGGCAGGTTCAGCGCCCGGCAGATGGCCAGGGCGCAGTCGGTCTTGCCCGAGGCGGTCTCACCCAGGATGACGTAGACCACTAGAAGCCGCTCCTCTTGAAGAGCTTCTCCAGCTCGGGGATGGAGATCCTCACCCCGGTGGGCCGCCCGTGGGGGCAGTTGGCGGGATTGACGCACTCGCTCAGGTGGCGAATGAGGGCCACCTGGGCGAAGGGCGAGAGCTCGTCGCCCGCCCGCACCGAGGCCTTGCAGGCCAGGGTCGAGACCGCCTTGCGCATCAGATCCAGCGGCGACTCCTTGCGCCCCTCGGCCGCCGCGACGATGAGGTCCTTGATCACGCCCATGTAGTTCTTATCGGTCAGAAACTCGGGCATGGCCACCAGCTTGAGGCTGGTCGGAGAGAAGGGCTCGACCACCAGGCCCAGCCGCTTGAGCAGCTCGGAGTTCTCCCCGTCGAAGGAGGAGACGACGCTGGGCGGGAACTCGATGATCAGAGGCTCGATCGGGGCGACCTGGTGGATGTTGTTCTCAAAGAGCTTCTCAAACTTCTCAAAGTTGATGCGCTCGGCCGCCGCGTGCTGGTCGATGATATACATCCCCTCGGGAGAGTCGCAGATGATATAGGTTTTAGCAACCTGTCCTAGAGGATAGAGATTGTCATAGATCGAAGGCTTCTTCTCCACCTGGGCTACCGCGGCGGGCTGAGCCGCTGAGGCGGAGTTGTGGCTGATGGCCCGCTCGACCTCCCGGGCGTCGTTGCCCTGGAAGGCGATGCCGCTGACGCCGGCTAAAAGCTCGTTTCCGTACATCTCGTCGATGCTCGTGCGCTTGGGCGAGATGGGGGTCGCAGGGGCGGGCGAGACCGGGGTCTCCGCACTCTTCTCCGCATCCAGGCGCCGGTCCAACAGGCCGGTGGTATCCCGGTCGCTATAGACGGGCTTCTCCCGGTTGAGCTCGCCCCTGATCGCCGCCTTGATGGAGGCGGCCAGGCTGATCTCATCCGAGATTCTGACCTCGCGCTTGGAGGGGTGGACATTGACGTCGACCCGAGCCGGATCGGCGGTGATCATCACCACGCAGAAGGGATAGCGGAGCGGGGCCAGGTGGTCGCGATAGGCCTCCTCGATGCCCTTGGTCAGGCGGTAGGAGTAGATGTAGCGGGAGTTGATGAAGGTCATGATCTGGTAGCGGGAGGCGTAGTTGACCTCGGGCTGGGCCGCCAGGCAGACGAAGGAGTAGTCGGTGTCGGAGTCGACCTCCACCCGCATGATCCGGCGCGCGATATCCGCGCCCCAGATGCGCTGGATGACCTCGACCGGGTCGCCCCGGCCGGTGGTGGTGAAGACCTGGCGTCCGTCGGTGCGCACGTCGAAGGCCACGCCGGCGAAGCCCAGGGCCAGGTGCTCGACCACGTCGAGGCACCGCGCCCGCTCGGACTCGGCCGACTTCATGTACTTGAGGCGGGCCGGGGTGTTGTAGAACAGGTCCGAGACCCGGACGGTCGTGCCCTTGCGCAGCGGGGCATCCTGGATGGTGGGCTCCTTGTCACCCGCAACGATTACCGTCGTCCCCTCGACCCCGTCGGAGGTGTCGATTCTCAGGGTCGAGACGGCGGCGATCGAGGGGAGAGCCTCCCCGCGGAAGCCCATGGTGCGGATGCTCATCAGATCGTAGCTGGTGTGGATCTTGGAGGAGGCGTGCCGCTTGATGCACAGCTCGGCATCGTGGCGGGACATGCCCACGCCGTCATCCTTGACCAGGATGGACTTCAGTCCACCCTCGGTCAGCTCGACGTAGATGTGCTGCGCCTTGGCGTCGATGGCGTTCTCCACCAGCTCCTTGAGGGCGGAGGCCGGGCGCTCGACCACCTCGCCGGCCGCGATCAGGTCGGCCAGGCTGGAAGGCATGATGCTGATACGGTCCATGTCTCACCTCCTATCTAGACTTGCTGTCCAACTCCGCCTTGAGTTTATACAGAAGCTGCAGCGCCTCCAGAGGTGAGGTGTTCACCAGGTCGAGGCTGCTGATCTGCTTCTCGATCCCCGAGGGCTCGTAGACCTTCTCGATGCGGACCTGGGGCACGGAGTCGACCTTCGACCCGCTCTCCTCCAGGTGGGCCAGAATCTCGCTGGCCCGCGCGATCAGAGAGTCGGGCAGGCCGGCCAGCTGGGCCACGTTGATACCGTAGGAGCGGTCCATCGGTCCGGGCTGGACCCGATAGAGGAAGGTGATCTTCCCGTCCTGCTCGCTGACGGAGACGTGGACGTTGCGCATCTGGGGATAGCGCTCAGCCAGGGCGGTCAGCTCGTGGTAGTGGGTCGAGAAGAAGGTCTTGGCGTGGACCTTGGCGACGTCGTACTCCAGGATTGCCTGGGCCAGGGCCATGCCGTCGTAGGTGGCCGTGCCGCGGCCGATCTCGTCGAAGAGGATCAGCGAGTTGGCGCTAGCCTCGCGCAGGGCCCGGTCGGTCTCCTGCATCTCCACCATGAAGGTCGAGGCGCCCTTGATCAGGTCGTCGGAGGCGCCGATCCTGGTGAAGACGGCATCGAAGACGGGCAGGCGGCAGGAGGAGGCCGGCACGCGGATGCCCATCTGGGCCATGATGGCCACCAGGGCGAACTCGCGCATATAGGTGGATTTACCACCCATATTGGGGCCGGTGATGATCAGAACCTCGGTATTGGGATCCATCACGTAGTCGTTGGCGACAAACTCCCGGTCGGGCTGGGCCTTCTCGATGACGGGGTGGCGGGCGTCCCTGACCTCGATCGAGCCATCCGTGGAGAAGGTGGGACGGCAGTAGCCGTTGTCGGCGCAGACGGTGGCCGCCGCGACCAGAAAGTCCAGCTGGGCAACCGAGGAGGAGAGGTTCTGGATCCTGGCGGTGTACTCCGACACCTGCTTGCGCAGCTCCTGGAAGAGCTGATACTCCCGCTGCATGCGGATCTCGTCGCCCCTGAGGATCGCGGTCTCCCGCTCCTGGAGCTCCTGGGTCGTATAGCGCTCGCCGGTGGTCAGAGTCTGCTTGCGGATATAGCCAAATTCAGGTTTGACATCGGGGATGTTTCCCTTTGAAACCTCGATGTAATAGCCGAATGCGCGGTTGTATCCCACGCGGAGATTCTTGATGCCGGTCCGCGCCCGCTCCGCGCTCTCCAGGTTGGCGACCCAGGTCTTGGAGTCCTTGGTCATCGCCACCAGCTCGTCCAGCTTGGCGTCGTAGCCCGCCTTGAAGATGCCGCCCTCGGTGATGGTCATGGGGCAGTCCTCCCTGACGGCTCGCTCCAGCAGGTCGATGAGGCTGTCGAAGTCGGCCATGCCGCCCCTGAGGTCATTCAATAGCGAACCGGTCGCCTTCTCCAGCAGCCTGCGGACCTCGGGGATAGCCTGGAGGGACTTCTTCAGCTGGAGCATGTCGTGGCCATTGGACTGGCCGTAGCCGATGCGGGCCACCAGGCGGTCGAGGTCGTAGACGTTGCCCAGGGCCTTGGCCAGGTCCGCCCGGGTGATGTAGTTCTCGATCAGCCAGTCGATGGCATCCTCGCGGGCCTCGATACCCTCGAGCTGGGCCAGCGGCTCGCTGATGGCGGTCTTGAGGTAGCGGGTGCCCATCGGGGTCGCGCAGCGGTTCAGAAGCCAGAAGAGCGTGCCGTAGGTGTGCTTGCCGTCCATCGAGCGCAGCAGCTCGAGGTTGACCAGGGTCGAATAGTCCAGCTTCATCACCGCGGTGTCGAGGATGACCTGGGCCGGCTTGAAGTAGGTCAGCTCGCGCTTCTGGGTGTCGGTCAGGTAGTTCAACAGCCGGCTGAGCGCGGCGATCTGGCGATTGTCCTTGACGTTGGCGAAGATCGGCTCCATCTCCAGGGTGGCGTCGCTGCAGTTGCAGTAGGAGATGCAGATGCTGGTGTTCTCCTTCAGAAGCTGGATGAAGCTCGCGTCGTAGGAGGTGGAGAGGACCAGCTCCTTAAGATCGAGGGCCAGCAGCCGGGACATGATCTGTCGCGGGTCGTTGGCGATGTTGGTGGCGAAGATCTCGCCGGTGGAGAGGTCGGCGTAGGCCAGGCTGACGGCCCCGCCCTGCTGCTCTAAGGCGCCGATGAAGTTGTTGTCGGGCGTCTTAAGGTCCAGGTTGGCGCCCGGGGTGATGACCTGGATGATACCGCGCTTGACCAGCTTCTTCGTGGTCTTAGGGTCCTCCAGCTGCTCGACGATGGCCACCTTGTGGCCGTGGTCCAAGAGCTTCTGGGCGTAGGTCAGATAGGCGTGGTGGGGGATGCCGCACATGGGGATGCGCACCCCGTCGCCCGCCCCCTTCTTGGTCAGAAAGAGCTGGAGCTCCTGGCTGGCGAGCTTGGCGTCGTTAAAGAACATCTCGTAGAAGTCCCCGATGCGAAAGAGCAGGATCACGTCGGGATTCTCCGCCTTGATCTCGAGGTACTGCTTGATCATGGGGGTGAAGTGGCTCGGGTCGACGTCGACGCCGAAGCTCCTGTAACGCTCTTCGATCTCGCTCTTCTTCATCGCTCATCCTCCTTCGGCTCGCTGTTGGTCAGATGCTTGAGCTGGGTATAGACGTGGTTGAGGCTGGGATAGATCTCCCGATACACCTGGAAGTAGCGCTCGTAGATGGCCGCGTTGTGCACGTCGGGCTGGATGGTCTCGCCCAGGCGGATCATCCTCTGGACCGCCTTAGCCGCATCGGGGTGGACACCGCAGGCGACAAAGCCGCCCAGGGCCGCGCCGAGGGTGCACGACTCAGTCGTGCCCGCCCGGGTCACGGGCAGGTTGAAGACGTCGGCCACGATGCGCTGGATGGCGTGGGAGCGGCTGCCGCCGCCGGAGATGATCAGGCGGCCGACGCGGCGGTGCGACCGCTTCTCCAGAGTCTCCAGACCCTCGCGCAGGGCGTAGGTGATGCCCTCGACCAGCGCGCGGTAGATGTGGCGCCGGTCGTCGGCGTCGGAGAAGCCGATCATCGCGCCGCGGGCGTTGGGGCGGGACAGGCCCGCGCCCCAGTAGGGCTGGACCAGCAGGCCGCCCGAGCCGGGTTTGACGCTGTCGAGATACCGGTCGAACACCGCCTCGACGGGGATGTTCTCGCCCCGGGCCACCGCCAGCTCGTCATCGGAGGTGAAGTTGTCCGCGAACCACTTGAGCATCCAGAAGCCGCGGTAGATCTGGATCTCCATGTCGTAGTAGCCCGCCACCGGGGCCCGATACGCCGGCAGGAAGGGCTCGGAGTCCCTGTAGAAGTCGACCACCTGGTCGACGGTGCAGGCCGTGCCCAGGGAGATGGTGGCCACCTCGGGGGAGAGGCAGCCGTTGCCCATCACCTCGCAGGCCTTGTCCGAGGCGCTGGCATAGACGGGCAGACCCTCGGGCAGGCCGGTGGCCTGGGCGCACTCCCGGCTGATGCTCCCGAGCTTGGAGCCCACGGGCACCAGGTCGCACAGCTGGCTCTCCTTCAGGCCGAAGATGCCCCAGCGCATGTTCTTATGGGTGTACCACTCGCCCTTGGAGAAGTGCATGGGGTAGTGGCCGATGCAGTCGGCGGTCGAAACGCAGAGCTGGCCGGTCATCTTGAGGTTGAGATAGGCCCCCAGCGGCACGTACTTAGCCACCTTGGCCCAGTTCTCCGGCTCGTTCTCCCTGAGCCAGTGGGCCGGGGTGCGCCGGGCGTTGGCCCGGGCGGTGTCCATCATGCCCACGAGGGAGAAGAGGGCGCGGTCGATCCTGGAGAGGTAGCGATCGCCAGGCAGCTTGGCCGTGCGGGAGTCCAGCCAGAGGATCGAGGGGCGCACGGGCTTGAGGTCGGCATCGAGATAACAGGCGGTATCGCGAAAGTCGCAGCACACCAGGCCGATGGGAGCAGATGCGGCAAAGAGCGGGTTGGCGGTCAGGCGGCGGAGGGCCTTGCAGAGCCTCTCCCAGTAGTAGTCGGGCCACTGCTCGAACTTAGCGGTGCCCGCGGTGATGACCTCGCTCTGATAGATCTCCCTCTCGAAGGCGACGATCTTGCCGTCCTCCGAGACGATGGAGGTCCTGAGGGACTGGGTTCCGACATCGACGACGATGATATTCTTTCCTGCCATGGTAGATGTGCTCCTAATCTGCATATTTTACCCACTATAGGTAATAAAACCCACGTGCGCACGTTCTTCTTTTGTGCGAGTTAAAAGCCTCACAGGAAGCACTATTTCACTGCGATGATGAGCCAAGCAAAAACAGGGCGCTTGCGGCGCCCTGTCAACGTTCTTCGATGGCCTCTCGGATACTGCGAGCCAAGTCTCTCAAAAGGGCGTAGTCGCCCAGGAGATTGACCAGGAGCGGATCGTCCTGCGCTCTGCTCTTCATGGCGGAGATCCGCTTCAGAATCTCGGCCTTCACGGGCGGATTGAACTCGCTCTTCCGGCACTGAGCCTGAAGCGCTTCGAGTTGGGAGATGAGAGTTGATAACTCAGGATTATTCAAGAGAGCCTTGGATAATCTCTCGACCCTCTGATATCTCCAATCGCGCCTGAAGGCCGCAATCAGCTCCGCGGAAGCCGCCTCGATCTCACTCATCGGCCAGCTCGCCCAGGAACGAGTGGGCATGGGAGGCGGTGATCTTCACCCTGCGGATCTGACCCGCCAGACTCTCGTCTCCCTTGACGTGGACCAGATGCTGGTAGGGGTCGTAGCCCGACATCATGGTCTTGTCCTTGCGCGAGGGATAGAGGAAGAGCACTTCGACCGTCTTACCCACCATCCGCTGGGCTCTCTCGGCCGTGATGCTCTCGGTCAGCTCCACCAGCCGGTTGAAGCGGTCCTGGATCTCCTCGGGGCTGGCGTTGTTCTTCATCTTATAGGCCGGCGTGCCGGGGCGGGGCGAGAAGATGAAGGTGAAGCAGGAGTCGTACTGGCAGTCCCGGACCGCCTTCAGAGTCTGCTGGAAGTCCTCCTCGGTCTCGCCGGGGAAGCCGACGATGATGTCGGTGGTCAGAGCGATATCGGGGACCTTGGCCTTGACTAAGTCCACCAGGTGCATGTACTTGGCCATGTCGTAGGAGCGGTTCATCAGCTTCAGGACGTGGTCCGAGCCCGACTGGATGGGCAGGTGGAGATAGGGCATGACGTTGGGCCGCTCGGCCATCACGTCGAAGACCTCATCGGTGAAGTCGTGGGGGTGGGAGGTCATGAAGCGGATGCGGGCGATGCCGGTGTCGGAGACCTCGCGCAGCAGGCCGGCGAAGTCGGGGTTGTCCTCCAGGTCCGCGCCGTAGGAGGAGACGTTCTGACCTAGCAGGGTCACCTCCTTGTAGCCGTGGCGCACGAGGTCGCGCACCTCGGCGATGACCTCCTCGTGACGGCGGGAGCGCTGCATGCCCCGGGTGAAGGGGACGATGCAGTAGGTGCAGAACTTGTCGCAGCCGTAGGTGATGTTGACGAAGGCGCGATGGGGCTCCATGCGCTTGGAGGGCAGACCCTCCAAGATCGCGCCGGGGTTGGAGACGACGTTGAGGACGCGGTGGCGCGACTTGATGCAGTCCTCCAAGAGAGGATAGATGGCGTCGACGTTGTTGGTGCCGAAGACCAGGTTCACGAAAGGATAGCGCTCGCGCACGATCCTAAAGGGCACCTCCAGCTGCATCATGCAGCCGCAGACGGCCACGATCATCCCGGGTCGGGCCTGGGCGTACTGCTTCATGTGGCCCAGCTCGCCCCAGAGATGGTCCTCGGCGTTCTCGCGGATGGCGCAGGTGTTGAACAGGGCGAAGTCAGCCTTCGAGGCATCCGAAGTCGGCGTCATGCCGATCCGCTCGAGAAAACCCTGGATGATCTCGGAGTCGCGCACGTTCATCTGGCAGCCGAAAGTCTCGATGTAGTAGTGCTTGCCCGCGCCCCAAGTCAATAAAAAGGGGGACGGACTGATGTCCGCCACCCTTTGGGAGCGCGAGGCCAGCCTTCCCCGCTTCCGAGCCTCCTTGAGGTCCGGAGCGGAGGTGACCTCCGTTTCCTTCAAGACGAAACTACCTCAGTTGCTTACCGCGCAGTGGGGTCGACAGGCGAGTGGGACTCCATGGGTGCGGGAGGGACGACGCCCTCGGGCAGAGGCTCGATGGGAGCCCTCTTGATCAGCAGCTGGATGCCGGTGACGGCGGTGCCATCCGTGCTGGTGGGAACCTCGCCAGAGGCGATGGGCACGAACGAAGGCTGGATGACGATGTCCATGTTGCCGTCGTCCTTGAGGAAGCGACGAGCGACGATGCACCCCTTGAGAGCCTGGTTGAGAGCGGAGGCTCCAACCACGGTCACGGTCACGATCCCCTCGTTACGAATGTTGATCGCGATCGAACCGGCTAGCTTCTGGATGACGGTCGAAGAACTGGCTTTAAGTGCTTGCATAGATTGATTGTTAACCCTTTCCAATCGCTAACTATAACATTACAAATTGCTTTATTCAATCTTTAAAAGATCAAATGTTAAACCCCTTACATGAGGCTTTCGGCCTAGGCCACGGCCCGGGCCCGGACCTTCTCGATCGAGAGGCAGCGATTGTCGAGACCCAGCACGGCGAAGATGCCCTCGACCACGCCGGCTCCATGCTCGACATAGTTGAAGGCCACGGGCAGCTGGAAGGCCGTCCGCATGATGGCCGACTCGGCCTCCGCCCCCAGACAGCCCTCGTCCAGGCCGCAGAAGCCCAGGTCGGTGATGTAGCCCGTCCCCTTGGGCAGGATGCGCTCGTCGTTGGTCTGGATGTGGGTGTGGGTTCCCACCTGCAGGGTGATTCTCCCGTCGAGATACCTGGCGGTGCAGATCTTCTCGCCGGTGGCCTCGGCGTGGAGGTCGAGGATGGTGTAGTCGGCGCTGCCGGCCGCCAGCGCCCGCTCGATAGCGGGGATGGGGCGCTCGTAGAAGCCGCCCATCTCCACCGCACCGAGAGCGTTGATGACCCGGACGGTGCGGCCGCGGACCCGGATGGTCCTTACGCCCTCTAAGGGCGCCTTGGGCCCTAGGTTGATCGGGCGGACGAGGCGGGACCAGTCGAGGTTCTCGTTGAAGACCGCCTTGATGTCATAGAAGTGGTTGCCCGAGGTCAGAAGGTCGGCTCCGGCAGCGAGCAGCTCCTCATAGTGCTCGTGGGAGCAGCCGCGGCCGTGGGTCGCGTTCTCGCAGTTGACGATGACAAGGTCAGCTTGGTAGCGGTCCTTCAGAATAGGCAGGGTCTTGGCCAGAGCCACGCGCCCGACGCGGCCGACCACGTCGCCCAGAAAGAGGACGCCGAGACTATCGTGCGGTCTCACTGGCGCGGCTCTCCCTGATGACCGTGATCTTGATGTTGCCGGGGTAGGTCATCTCGCTCTGGATGCGGTCGCGGATCTGCTGGGCCAGCAGGGTGATTCCGCGGTCGTCGATCTTCTCGGGGTAGACGGTGATGCGCACGTCGCGGCCCGACTGGAAGGCGTAGCAGCTCTGCACCCCCTCGTAGCTGGTGCAGATCCGCTCGATGTCGGCGACGCGCTGGATATAGTTCTCCAGGGTCTCCGAACGGGCACCGGGGCGGGCCGCCGACAGGGTGTCGGCCGCCACGACCAGCACGTCGTAGATGTACTTCTTCTCACAGTCGCCGTGATGCGAGGAGATGGCGGAGATGACCTCGGGGGGCTCGCCGTACTTCTTGGCCAGGCGGGCGCCGATCTCCACGTGGCTGCCCTCGAGCTCGAAGTCGGCCGCCTTGCCGATGTCGTGGAGCAGGCCGCAGCGCTTGGCCAGGGTCTGATCCAGACCCAGCTCGGCCGCCATCATGCCGCACAGCTCACCGACCTGGATGCAGTGCTCTAGGGCGTTCTGGGTGAAGGAGGTGCGGTACTTCAGCCGGCCGATGTAGTAGCAGAGGTCGCGGTTGATCTTGGGCAGGCCCAGCCGCATGACCACCTCCTCGCCGATGTGGCGGATCTCGTCGTCGAGGCTCTTCTTGATCTTGGCGTAGGTCTCCTCGATGCGGCCGGGCTGGATGCGGCCATCCTTGATGAGGACCTGCAGCGTCCTCACCGCCGCCTCGCGCCGGATGGGGTTGAAGCAGGAGACGGTCAGGGCCTCGGGGGTGTCGTCGATGAGGATATCGACACCCAGGATGGCCTCCAGGGATTTGATGTTGCGACCCTCGCGGCCGATGATCCGGCCCTTCATCTCGTCGCTGGGCAGGGCGACGGTCGTGGTGGTCCGCTCGATGGCGACATCCTGGGAGTAGCGCTCCATGGCGTTGGCCAGGATGGTCCTGGCGGTCTCCTCCGCCTTGTCCTCCGCCTCGTCGTGCCGGGTCTTGAGCAGCTCGGCGACCTCGACGGCCGAGCGCTCCTCGGCCTTGGCCAGAACCTCGCGGCGGGCGTCCTCCTGGCTCAGGTGCGCCACGCGGCAGAGCTCGACCTCGATACTCTCCTGGCGAGTGTTGAGCTGGGTCTCGAGCGCCTGCAGGGACTCGGCCTTAGCCTTGGTGTCGGCCTTGAGCTTCTCGACCTCCGCCTCGCGGGCGGTCAGGGCATCGTCGCGGCGCTGGATGCCGGCCTCGCGGTCGTCCAGCTTGCGGGCCTGAGCGGCCAGCTCCGCGGTGCGGGCAACGACCATCTCGTCGCCCTCGCACTTGGCCTGAGATCTGATCTTCTCAGCCTCCGACTGGGCGGCCGTTCGCACCTGCTTGCCCTCGGCCTCGGCCGCGGTCCTGACTGACTGGGCCTCCAGCTTGGCGCGAGAGATGGCCAGCTCGGCGTTGGCCTTGCCGTCCGCCTGCGCCCGCTCCGCCTCGCTCCGCGCCCGCTTGAGGATCTCCTCGGCGGCCGCATGGGCCTCGCTCACGATCGAAGCGGCGTCGCTCCTGGCCTTTTCAGCCCGCCTCTTCAAGAGGTGGTAAGCGAGGAAACCGCCGCCGACACCGGCAGCGATAACGAGGACGGAAAGCACGCAAATAACTACGATTGCAATGGGTTCCATCTTTTATCTTCTCTCCTAAAATTACTTGTGAAAATCACCCGCGAGAGCAGCGGCACACGAGCGCGCTAAACGCGCGACAGAGCTGGTCGACACAGACGTCCAGAGCGAAGATATATCCGTATGCTAGCGCCCGGCGGGGCGATCTATTCGGTGAAGTTCAGTTCACACGTCGCTAATTATAAACTTATAAACATATTTATAAAAATAATAACCCGGGACCAAGGTTGGGAAACCTGGCTACACGGGATAGCCCGTTCCGTATAATCTCCCCCGAGAGGAGATAGACACCATGACCAGAGATTTCGACCCCTCAGTCGACCCTGAGGTCTTTGCGGCCATCTCAGCCGAGGAGGAGCGCCAGCGGGACTCGACCGAGCTGATCGCCAGCGAGAATTTCGTCTCCCGCGCCGTGAGGGAGGCCCAGGGCAGCGTCCTGACCAACAAGTATGCCGAGGGCTATCCCGGCAAGCGCTACTACGGCGGCTGCGAGAATGTCGACCGGGTCGAGCGCTTGGCCCAGGAGCGAGTGAAGGAGCTGTTCGGCTGCCGCTTTGCCAACGTCCAGCCCCACTCCGGCTCCGCCGCCAATATGGCGGCCATCCGGGCCCTGGTTCCGCCCGGAGGCCGGATCATGGGCATGAGCGTGGATGGGGGCGGCCACCTCTCCCACGGCTACAGCCTCTCCTTCTCGGGGCAGGACTACGTCTCCGCCTCCTACAGCGTCGATGAGAAGACCCTGCTCCTGGATTATGACCGCATCCTGGAGCAGGCTCGGGAGTTCAAGCCCAACCTGATCATCTGCGGCGCCTCCGCCTACTCGCGCACCATCGACTTCGCCGCCTTCCGCCGCATCGCCGATGAGGTCGGCGCCTTCCTTCTGGCCGACATCGCCCACATCGCCGGCCTGGTGGCCACCGGCCTCCACCCCTCCCCCATCGGTCTGGCGGACGTGGTGACCTCCACCACCCACAAGACTCTGCGTGGCCCTAGGGGCGGTCTGATCCTGACCGACAGCGAGGAGCTGGCCAAGCGCATCGACAAGTGTGTCTTCCCCGGCATCCAGGGCGGACCCCTGGAGCACGTCATCGCCGCCAAGGCCGTGGCCTTCAAGGAGGACTTAGCCCCTGAATATGCCACCTACATGGCCCAGGTCGTGGCCAACGCCAAGGCCATGAGCGAGGAGTTCGTCAAGCTCGGCTATCGCGTCCTGACCGGGGGCACCGACAACCACCTCTTCCTCCTGGATGTCCTGACCTCCAAGGGTCTGACCGGCCGCCAGGTCCAGACCCTGCTGGAGAGCGTGAACATCACCGCCAACCGCAACTCCATCCCCTATGACACCCAGAAGCCCTACATCACCTCGGGCCTGCGCATCGGCACTCCGGCCATGACAACCCGCGGCTTCAAGGAGGGCGAGTTCATCACCATCGCCCACCTGATTGACGAGGCAATCGACCACCGCGACCAGCCCGAGTACCTCGCTGGCATCAAGGAGAAGGTCGTGGCTCTCAACCGCTCGTTCCCGCTTCCAGAATAATAGGTTGTATCCAACAAAAAACCGGCTATAAGCCGGCTTTTTTAATATCGATTTCGCCTTTAGAGCATCGCCTTGGGATCGTAGGCGACCCCGTCGGCCAGGTTCTTGCGGACGGTGTCCTCGATGGTCTGAGCCACCTCGGGATTCTCCTGGAGGAACTTCAGCAGGTTGGGCACGCCCTGCCCCAGCCGCTGGTCGCCGTAGGAGAACCAGGAGCCCGACTTCTGGATCAGGCCGTAGGCCAGAGCCAGGGAGACCACCTCGCGCTCGTGGGAGATGCCCTGGCCGTAGATCATCTGCAGCTTGGCCACGCGATAGGGAGGGGCGACCTTGTTCTTGACGACCTTGACGGTCACGCCGTTGCCGATGACGGTGTCGCCGTCCTTGAGCGTCTCGGTGCGGCGGATATCCAGACGGACCGAGGCGTAGAACTTCAGGGCGCGACCGCCAGTGGTCGTCTCGGGGTTGCCGAACATCAGACCGACCTTCTCGCGCAGCTGGTTGATGAAGATGACGGTGCAGTTAGATTTGCTGAGCTGACCCGCCAGCTTGCGGAGTGCCTTGGACATCAGGCGCGCCTGCAGACCGACGCTCTGGTCGGAGAGGGTGCCATCCAGCTCGGCCTTGGGCACGAGGGCCGCGACCGAGTCGACGATGATCAGGTCGAAGGCGCCACCGCGGGCGAGCATCTCGACGATGTCCAGAGCCTGCTCTCCGTAGTCGGGCTGGGAGAGGATGAGGTTGTCGACGTCGACGCCGAGGGCCGCGGCATACTCGGGGTCGATCGCGTGCTCGGCATCGACAAAAGCCGCCCGGCCGCCGGCCTTCTGCACCTGGGCGATGGCCTCGAGGGCCAGAGTGGTCTTACCCGAGGACTCGGGACCGTAGATCTCCACGATGCGCCCCTTGGGGTAGCCGCCGATGCCCAGAGCGGCATCGAGCAGGAGCGAGCCGGTGGGGATCGCCCCCACGTCGGTTGCGGGGCGGTCGCCCAGACGGAGCACCGCCTCTTTGCCGAAGGCCTTCTCGATCTCCTTGAGGGTCGCCTCCAGCTGCTGGTCGCTCTTGCGCTGGGCGCTCAGGCTCGCGTCGCCCTGCTGTTCCTTCTTGGTTGCCATATGACTTTCTCCCTACCGCTTATAACTATCCATCTCGAATGAAAGTGGGTGAATCTTTTCGCGCTACTCGTCGGCGATGGCCTTCAGAAGGAGCCTCAGGCCCTCGCGCACCGCATCCAGGCGCACCTGGCTGCGGTCCCCCTCCAGCTGATAGCGGAACGCGCGCACCTGCCCGCGATGGGCCACGCCGATGAAGACCAGCCCCACCGGAGCCCCATCCTGGGCGGTCGGACCGGCGTTTCCAGTGAAGGAGACCGCCCAGTCGGACTGCGTGAAGCGGCTGGCCGCGAGGGCCATCTCCTGGGCGCACTCGCCCGAGATGGCGGTGTGGTCATCCAGGGTCTTCTGGCTCACGCCCACCGCCACCTTGACCGCGTCGCAGTAGGTGATGACACCGCCCTTAAAGCAGTCTGAGGCGCCGGGGATGCAGCAGATGGAAGCTCCGAAGAGGCCGCCCGTCAGACTCTCGCAGCAGCTCAGGGTCTCCTTCCGCTGGACCAGTATCGCCTTGACCATCGCAGCCAGATTGATGATGCGGTTATCGATCTCCATGGGAATCCTCCTTCCGGTTCTCGTCCTTCTTTTGAGGCTCGGGCACACCCGTCAGGGCGTAGCGGCCCCGATACAGGTAGATGGCACCCGAGAGGAGCGAGAGGACGAGGGTGATAACGCCCAGGATCAGACAGAAGATCATGGCGTACAGCTCGCCGTCATAGCTCCAGGGTCCGTTGGCGATCCAGCTGGAGTACTCGTAGGCCGCCGGGGTGACAGCCATATCGACGAAGTTGAGTGGGAAGCCCCGCAGCATGACGATGGGGATGAGGATCATCTCCATCACGGTCTTGACCTTGCCCCACATGTTCGCCGCGACCACGTGGCCCTTGGAGGCGCACATGATCCTCATGCCGTCGACCATCAGGTCGCGCCCGACAAAGAGCACGGTGAAGATCGGAGGCAGGAGCATCGGCGAGCGGGCCGAGAGCATGATCATCGTCCCATCGACCAGCAGCTTGTCCGCCAGGGGGTCCAAGACCTTGCCCAGGTCGGTGACCTGGTCGGTCGAGCGGGCGATGTGCCCGTCCAGGCCGTCGGTCGAGGCCAGGAGGATGAACACCACGGTGCACACGAGGTCCAACGCGGTGATATGCGTCTTGGGAATCAGAGCCAACTGGGCTGGCTCAGCAAAGAATGGAACACATAGAAGGATGAATAGACCGATAGACAATATGACCCGAGAAAGGGTCAGGGTATTAGGTACGTTGAGCAGTTTTTTCCACATGTCGGCACCTCTCTCCCGTTCTCTAACAAAAAAGTGAGGGATCTCTTCGCTCTGTAAGCCACGTTTTGTCGTGAGCTGCAATTTATCTAGCGGGTGTGGACCCGCTGGACTCGGAGATTCAGTTCTCCCCTCGTCCCTCCCTTACCAAAATTTAGGTTTCTCGCTTGTGGGGCTTTCCTCGTTTCACCCCTCGGGTTTCCCCGAGGTATCGTCACTGTGGAGCGTTACACGGAGGTGGCCATAGCCGAAGCCTTAGGCTACCCCCTCTTGCCGTCACGGTCTCCCTCGATCCCGTGCCCAGCGTCATGACTTCCGCTGGCGCAGACACTGCCGCCATCGCAGGCGGCGCGAGCGTGGACTTTCCTATGGCGCACGAGACGCCATCAGCAGCTTGAGCGAAGTGCGGAGAAGAAAGGAATTCCCCGCAATCCTTTATTTTACACTAGACCACCCGATTGCCCCTTACTCGGGTTGAAAATCCCCTCAGGAAAATTGCCAGAGTAAATGCAAGTTCTAGCAGTCGGTTGCACTTAGTCTGGCAGCCATTAAAAATCCCCCCTGTTTAGGGGGAATTGAATTCAGATGTGGCTGGGATCGACTCCGGCCTCGCGCAGGGCCGCCTCCAGCTTGGCGATGTGCTTGATCAGCTCCAGCTGGTCCTGGGACAGGTCCGCGCTCACGCCGGTGAGAGACCGCAGCTCAGCCACCTTCTTCTCCGACTCGAGCAGCTGGCGGGAGAGCTCCTCGTTGCGCTCCTCCAGGATGTGGTTCTGGTTCTGCAGGTAGGTGGCGAAGGTGTCCATCTTGGCGCAGTAGACGTCGACCGCCTCGTAGTCCTTGATGATGGCATCAAGCATCGTATCGACCTGGAGGCAGTTGTAGCCCGCCTTCTCAGTCGGCTTGAACTCGCGCAGATAGATGGCGTCAGCCGACAGGTTCAGCTTCAGCTTGGGAACGTTCATCCTACTCATCCTCCCGTCTCAGGGGTCGGCACATCAGGTTGTCGATGGTCTCGCTGACGTCGGCGCCCTCGTAGAGCACCCGATAGATGCTGTCGCAGATCGGCATCTCGCACTGGGCCTTCTGGGCCTTCTCGTGCAGGATGGCCGAGGCCTTGACGCCCTCGGCCGTCAGGCGGTTGTCCGCCAGGACGGGCGCGGCTCTTCCGACCCGGCCGATCTGGAAGCCGACCTGGTAGTTGCGGGACTCGCTGGAGGAGCAGGTCAGGACCAAATCGCCTAGGCCGGTGAGGCCGTAGACGGTCGAGGCCTGGCCGCCGAGGGCCAGAACCAGGCGGCCCATCTCCGCCAGGCCGCGGGTGATCAGGGCTGCACGGGTGTTGGTGGAGTAGCCCATGCCATCCAGACAGCCCGCGCCCAGCGCCAGGACGTTCTTGATGGCGCCGCACAGCTCCGCGCCGATCTCGTCATCGTTGGTGTAGACCCGGAAATAGCTGTTGGAGAAGACCGACTGGCACAGGTGGGCGCTCTCAGGGTCGGGCGAGGCCGCCACGACCGCCGTGGGCAGGCGCTTGGCCACCTCGACGGCGAAGCTGGGGCCCGCCAGGGTCACCACCTCGCGCCGGGCGCTGGCGGGCAGCGCCTCGCGGATGGCGTCGGACATGAAGCCGCCCGTCACCGGATCGAAGCCCTTGGCCACCGAGATGGGGAGAACGCCGCTGACGCAGCTCGGGGCCGCCTTGGCCACCGTCTCGCGCACGGCGAAGCTGGGCACGGCCACCACCATCAGAGCCGCGTCGGTCACCGCCTCGCCGATATCGGTCGTGGCGGTCAGATTCGCGGGCAGGTGCAGGTCCTTGAAGTAGGCGGTGTTGATGCGCCGGTCGCGGATATCCTCGACCTGGGAGGGGTCCACGCCCCACATGCACACGTTGCAGCCATTGTCAGCAAGTACCTGGGCGAGGGCTGTGCCCCAGGCACCCGTTCCTAAAACAGCAGCTTTCACAGTTTGAAACCTCCTGTCTGCTTGGTTCGACAGATGATTTTAATCGGCGCGCTCTGCATGTTGAACTGCGTGCGGAACGTGCGCTCGAGATAGCGGAGATAGGAGAAGTGGAGGAAGTCGGGGTTGTTGACGAAGAGGATGAAGGTGGGAGGATACACACCCACCTGGGTGGCGTAGTTGATCTTCAGGCGGCCGCCGTGATACAGCGGGGTCTCGTTGGCCACCTGGGCGTCGGCCACGACCGAGTTCAGCAGGGCGGTCGGCACGCGGATGCCCGACTGCTGGTAGACGGCGTTGAGGGCCTCGAAGAGACGGTTGAGTCCGCGGTGCTCGACGGAGGAGGTGAAGACGACGGGGGCGTGGCCCACGAAGGGCATGGTGGCGTAGAGCTCCCGCTTGAACTCCTCCTGGTCGTTGATGCCGTGACTGTGGAGATCCCACTTGGAGGCCACGACCACCAGGGGCTTATCCTGCTCGGCGGCGATGCCGACGATGTGGGCGTCCTGAGCGGTCAGAGGCTGGGAGGCATCGACCAGGGCCAGGACGACCTTGGACTTCTCGATGGCGTCCATGGCCCGCAGGGCCGCATACTTGTCGATGGCCTCGTAGATCTTGCCCCGCTTGTTCAGACCGGCGGTGTCCACCGCCCGGTACTCGACCCCGTCGCGGACGAAGTGGGTGTCGACCGCATCGCGGGTCGTGCCGGCCACGGGGGAGACCACGACGCGGTCCGAGCCGAGGATCATGTTGACCAGGGAGGACTTGCCGACGTTGGGCCGGCCGATGACGCAGAAGGGGATGGCCCCGTCGTCGTGCTCGCCCGGCTCGGTCAGCTCGCTGGGGAAGCGGGCCAGGATGGCGTCCAGCAGGTCGCCGATGCCGATGGCCTTATCGGCGGCTAGGAGGATCGGATCGCCAAAGCCGAGGGAGTAGAACTCGTAGCCGGCGCCGATCATCGTCTGGTCGTCGATCTTGTTGACGCCGAGGATCACCCGCCGCTTGACCTTCCTGAGGATCGAGGCCACCAGCTCGGTGTCGGCGGTGATGCCCTTGCGGCCATCGACCAGGAAGAGGATGACATCCGCCTCCTCCACCGCGATCTCGGCCTGGGCGCGGATCTGCTCGGTGAAGGGAGCGTGGTCGACGGTGATGCCGCCGGTGTCGATGACGGTGAAGGTCCGCCCCAGCCACTCGCCCTGACCGTAGAGGCGGTCGCGGGTGATGCCGCGGGTCTCGCCGACGATGGCCTTGCGCTCCTTGACCAGACGGTTGAAGAGGGTCGACTTGCCGGTCGAGGGCTCGCCGACGATGGCCAGGCGCGGCAGCCTAGGCACGGGCCACCTCCAGCTTGGGTGCGACAGCCTCCAAGACCTTCGCGACCACCTGGTCGACATCGAGGTCCGAGGTGTCGAGGAGGATAGCATCTTCAGCCTGCTTCAGAGGGTCGGTAGGTCTGTGCGAATCGTTGTAGTCGCGCTGGATGATGTCCTGGAGGATCTGGCTCTCATCGGCCTTCTCCCCGCGGGCCACCTCCTCGAGATAGCGGCGGTGGGCCCGGGTCTGGGGCGAGGCGACCATGAAGATCTTCACCTGGGCGCCGGGCAATACGTTGGTGCCGATGTCCCGGCCGTCCATGACCACGTCGGCGCTGGCGGCCATCTGCCGCTGCTGGGCGACCAGATAGGTGCGCACCTGGGGGATGGCCGAGGTGGGAGAGGTCAGGCGGGAGCACTCCTCGGTCCGGATGGCCTTGGAGACGTCCTCGCCGTTTAGGAGAACCTGGCCCTGGGGCGTGAGCTCGACATGGAGCGAGGGCAGGGCGGCGATGGTCTTCTCCACCTCCCTGGCCGGGTCGAAGCCCTGGCGCATGCAGCCCAGGGTGATGGCCCGATACATGGCGCCGGTGTCGACGTAGACGAAGCCGAGAGCCTTAGCCACCCTCTTGGCGATAGTCGACTTGCCGGCCCCGGCGGGGCCATCTATTGCGATAGCGAATGCCATAGTGTTCCTCCTTGTTGATGATCAGGGGGCCAGGACGATCGCCACGGCGATGATCGCCGCGGCCACCGCCGCACAGCCCAAGCCGGCCAGGAGCCAGACCCACCAGTGAGCCGGCAGCTCGATGTGCCGCCGCATCGCCCGCCGCTTGATGCGGCTGGGCTTGGTCTCATCGAGGCGCTTGTACTCCTGGGTCGTCTGGACGGGGTTGCCATCCCGCCGGTCGTTCTCAGCGATGAACTCGCTGATGGGTATCGTCATCGTATTGTGCCTGACCGCGCCCTCGTGGGCGGGCTTGGGAGCCTTGAGGGGATCCGGGTCGGGAGCGGACTCGGGCACCTCTCCATTCGTCTTCTGCTCCAGGGAGAAGTACGACTGGTTCTCAATCTTCCGTCGCAGGCTCTCATAGCGCTTGACTCGAGATCTCTCTGCCATGTGCGATACCTCCTCATTACCAACCTATTATTTTAATATTAGACCCCCATGAGTTAGAAACCCGAACGACGGAGGTTAAAGTATGATAGATTATCAAGGCTTGCCTCCGTGCTGAAATCGGTAAACAGACGCGACTCAAAATCGTGCGGGGAGACCCTTGTCGGTTCGAGTCCGACCGGAGGCACCACTCGATTATGTCCCGGGATCCCAGTATCCCGGTTTTATTTTTGCCTTAGCTACCCGATTATAGCCGGCAGTTATCAACCCTCTATTGGATACGCTTACGCGATGGGGGACGGAACCGATCTGTCAGGTGAGAGTAAAATCTCTATCAAAATCTAAGGAGGTAGAGAGCATGAACAAGGAGATCCTCGTCGGCAAGAAGCTGATCAGCCATCATGAGATCGAGAGCATCACCGATCAGATTGCCCAGAGCCTGGACGAGCGCTTCGGCGCCTCGCCCACCCTGCCCGTGGTCGTCGGCGTCCTCAAGGGCGCGGCCCCCTTCATGTTCGATATCGTCCGCAAGATGCACACCATCGTCGACATCGAGCTGATGGATGTCTCCTCCTACAAGGGCACCGCCTCCACCGGCCATCTCCAGATCAACCTGCCCCTGACCGAGGATGTGGCCGGCAAGGACATCATCCTGGTCGATGACGTGGTCGAGACCGGATTGACCACCTACGAGCTGATTAAGTACCTCAAGGAGGAGAAGCGGGTTCACTCCGTCACCACCGTCTTTTTGGTGAACAAGACCAGGAACCGCAAGTATGACGTCCCCGTCGACTTCAGCGGCATGACCTACGACGAGGACAAGTTCCTCATCGGCTACGGCCTCGACTACAACGGCCTGCTGCGCAACATCCTCGCCGTCTACGAGATGGACCGCCAGGACATCGCCAAGCTGGACGAGATCTCCGCCCGCGACCACGCGGCCGCTCTCGCCATCATGGATAAAGCCAAGTAGAATTCGAAGATAATAAAAAGAGGCAATCCGCGGCCCAGAATATGGGTCGCTTTTTGCCTCCCACTATTTTTCTACTGCTCAGCCTCGATCGACTGGATCAGCTCCTTGAGATGGTCGATGACCGCCACGTCGTCGGTCTTGTCCAGCATGGTGGCCGCCACCATGGGGAACCAGGAGCGGATGTAGGACACCTCGACTCCGGCTGCCGCGGCATAGGCGGGCAGATACATCTCCGCCCAGTCCTTGTGGCCCTCGATGATCAGCTGGAGGTAGGTGTGAGCCGCATCGGCCGAGCCGTTGCCGAGGCTGGCGTGAGCCCAGTCGAAGATGTGGGGTTCACCCTGGGCGTCGAAGAGGATGTTGTCGGGAAGGAAGTCGCCGTGGCAGAGCTTGCGGTGGGCGGGCATCTTGTCCAGGGCCACGTGCAGCTCGTAGCGCAGGGTCGCCTCGATGTGCTTGGCCGGGTCGGAGACGCGGCCGAGGGCGGAGATCTTCTTGTTGAACTTCTCCTTCATGTCGGGCAGGCCGACGCAGCTAGCCTCGTGGACCTTCAGCTGCAGGGCGATCAGCTGGTCGATGTACTCCTTCGTCCTTTCGGGGTGAGCCTGCAGCCGGTCGAGCAGGCTCTCGCCCGCGATGTAGTCGAAGTCGACCGCCCAGTCCTCGCCGACGGGATAGATCAGCCGCACCTTGGGCACGTTGAGACCGGTGGTCTCGACCACCGACTGGACCCAGGCCTCCTTGATGACCTTGGGCTTGGGCATCAGCGCGTGGTCGTAGAGCTTGGTCAGCGTCTCGCCCCTGACGTAGATGCGCTTGTTGCGCCGCGTGCACAGCAGCGTTCCGAGTTCCCTCTCCTCCATGGATAGCACCTCCGGGATATCGATACGAAAAAGGTCGTATCATCCTTTCCAAGATGATACGACCGAAAGCACATTTTTTAACCTATCCAACCTTACATAAGGCTGGTGAGAAGCTCCTTGACGCGCTCGGGCCGGGCCGCGACGGGGGCGCTGACCATGCTCTGCTGCTTGAAGGCGAAGGCCACAGCCTTGTCCACGCCGCGCTTGAAGTTGGTCGGATCGATGCCGAGGTCCGCCATCTGGGTGGGCAGGTGACGGTCGACGCGGACGCTGGCGATGTGGTCGACGAACTGGCTCACGCTGTCGGGACCCTTGAAGCCGATGCGGGCGGCCAGCTGGCGGATGCGGGCCTGGCCCTGGGGCTGGAGGTAGCCCGCAGCGATGCCCATGCGCGAGGGCGCGGGGTTGAGAGCCTGAGCCAGGCAGGCGGGAAGCAGGGCGCAGGCGGCCAGGTCGACAGGCGCCTGGAAGGCGTGGTGGAGACCCTCGGCCAGGGCGTCGACGATGCCGCCGTAGGCGTTGGAGATGGCCAGGGCCGAAGTCAGACCCAGCACCATCTCGCGCTCGCGCGTGGACTTCTTAGCGAAGATCTTCTCGGCCGCCTTGATGCCCTTGAGGGCCTGCTCCATGACCTGCTCGGTGCAGGCGGTGGAGCAGGCAGCGGAGATCAGGCGGCTCACGGCCGCATAAGCCGAGGTGTAGCGGGTGATCTTGGAGTCGTTCAGCAGGTCGATGTCGATCAGGGCCGCCTCGGGGAGGAGCAGCTCATCCCAGATGGTCAGCCGGCCCTCCTTCTCGTCCAGGTACATGGTCTGGGAGACTCCCAGGCGGGCCCAGGCGGTGGTGGCCACGGTCACCAGGGCGGGGAGGCGCTCGACGTTGACCTCGTCAGCGAAGCGGGCGATGCGGTTCTGCTGGGCGAGGAAGACGCTGGCGTGCGCGGTGAAGTCGAGGCTGGGGTTATTCATCAGCAGGCGGACGGCCTTGGCCTGGCTGAAGGCGTCGTCGCCACCGACGGCGATGATCAGATCGACCCGGCTGCGCTTGAACAGCCTGGCGGTGGTGGCGGCGTGGGCGCGGTCGACGGCCTCGACCGTCGCCTGCACCACGCTCTTGCGCAGCTTCTTGGGCAGGCGGGAGATGACCTTCTCGACCGCCTTCTCGCTCTCGCGGGAGGCGATGAGACCGACGTGGTGAGCCGCGCCGGCAGGCAGGAGCCAGTCGAGCGAGGTCTTGAAGATGCCCTTGCCGGTCCTGAGGATCTTGGGCCCCAGCAGGCACTCGTCGGACAGCTTCTCATCGGCGATGGTCACGGTCTTGATGTTGAGCAGGTTGTCCACGCCGATGTTCTCCCAGGTGGAGTTGCCACCCCAGGAGCCGCAGCCGAGAGTCAGCGAGGGACGGAGGACGTCAGGATCGTTGTAGATGCCGCCGATCGCACCCTGGGAGGTGGGAGTGTTGATCAGGATGCGGCAGGTCTCCAGAGTCAGAGCGAAGCGCTCGATCTGCTTGGTGCGGAGGGGGTTGATGTGGAGGGCGGCGGTGTGGCCGTGGCCGCCGTGAGCGATGATTTCCTCAGCGACCTTGAGACCTTCGTCGAAGTTGGAAACCTTGATAAGGGACAGAGTGGGGCTCAGCTTCTCGTGGGCCCAGGGCTCGTTAGGATCGTAGCTGGCGAGCTCACCGACCAGGATCCTGGTGCCGGCGGGCACCTCGACGCCAGCCAGCTTGCCGATCTCGGCGGCGGACTTGCCCACGATGGCGGGATTGGCCGACATGATCGAGGGGTCCTTGGGCGAGCGGCGCATCAGGACCGCGCGGAACTTGTCCATCTCCTCGGCCTTGACGAAGTAGGCGCCAAAGCGGGTGAGGGACTCGACGAAGCGAGCGTAATCGGCATCGTTACCAACGAAGATGCAGTTCTGCTCGGAGGCGCAGATGACGCCGTTATCGAAGGTCTTGGAGTGGGTGATGCATGAGGCGGCCAGATTCAGATCGGCCGAGGCATCCACGACCACGGCGACGTTGCCGGGGCCGACGCCGAGGGCGGGCTTGCCGGAGGAATAGGCGGACTGGACCATGCCGGGGCCGCCGGTGGCCAGGGTGCAGTCGCAGAGCTTCATCAGCGCGCTGGAGGTCTCGACGCTGGGCTCCTCCAGGCAGGCCAGGATGCCCTTGGGGGCGCCGGCCTTGACCGCAGCCCTATAGACGATATCCACCGCGTGGGCGGTGCACTTCTTGGCCCGGGGGTGGGGCGAGAAGACCAGGCCGTTGCGGGTCTTGAGGGCCAGGAGGCTCTTGAAGATGGCCGTGGCGGTGGGGTTGGTGCAGGGGACGACAGCCGCGAGGACACCGAGAGGCTCGGCGACCTTCATGTAACCCTCGCCACGCTCGATGATGCCGGCGGTGGGCGTCTCGCGGTAGCGGGAGTAGATGACCTCGGCCGCCTCGCGGTTCTTGGTGATCCTGTCCTCCAGGTTGCCCATGCCGGTCTCGCTGACCGCTTCCTTGGCCAGGGTCTCAGCCGCCTGGTCGGCGGCCAGAGCGGCAGCTTTGAAGATGGTATCGACAGCGGCTTGATCGAGCTGGGCGAAGGCGAGCTGCGCCTCCTTCACCTTGGCGATGAGAGCCTTGAGCTCCTCGACATCCTTGACCTTGGCGGTCGAGCTGGGGATGCGAATTTCAGCCATTTCTAAATACCTCCTGGACTTGTGTCCTTAAACGTTTGAATTATAAGCATAAAGTGGGATTTACAATAAATATGTATACTTGTTGATAGCGCTATAAAGTTTTTAAATCTCTCATTTATGCCGATAGATAAAGACTTTTTACACCTAGGTTCAGTCTGCTGGGCCATGTAAAATCTTTACACTAATAAGTCATCTAGTCCGTTCCCACTAAGAGCTATTAGAAAAGGGTATCCCTGCGGGATACCCTCGAATCTCGATGGTGCCGACAGCCGGACTCGAACCAGCAACCCACTGTTTACAAGGCAGTTGCTCTACCGTTAAGAGCTATGTCGGCAGCCCCAAGATTTTCCCCTAATCGTTCCGGTTTTTCAACCTAGCGGGACAGGTGGCGCACATTCTCCATGGAGATGTTGCGGGTCAGTCCATCGTCCAGATACTGGTCGTATCCCGCGCCGTCGCCGATGAGCTCCACATCCTCCAGATCGAGGTCATCGGTGGTCAGAGCTAGGCGCCTAGCCACGGGGATGGCGTGGCCCGAACGGATAAAGAAGACCACGTGGGAGACACAGATGCGAACGCGGTGCCAGCCTGCCTTCAGCGGGGTCTGGATGAAGTCCTCGCCATCGAACTCGACCTCGGTCATATCCTCGGGCAGATAGACCATGCGGGAGTGGCAGTGAGGCTTGAGGATGGGGGCGAACATCACGTCCTGGCCGACCATAACCTGGTCCTCGATGCCACGGCAGGTCGGATCGTCGGGGAAGTGGAAGGCCAGAGGGGCGATATCCATATCGTTATTCAGCGCCGCCTTGACGTACTCGGAATAGATGTAGGGCAGAATCCGGTAGCGGAAGCTGATCAGCCTGCGGAAGGTGCCCGCACCCTGGAAGCGATAGAACTCCTGGTGCCTGGTGCCCTTGCAGCTGTGGTTGCGCATGATCGGGGTGAAGGCGGAGAAGGCCAGCCAGCGAGCCAGCAGCTCGCGGTCCTTGCAGTCCTGCATGAAGCCGCCGGTGTCGGTGCCGGTGAAGAGGAAGCCGCACATGTTGATGTTGGGCATCATCCTGAAGCCGGTCTGGAGCATGTGCCAGGTGGAGGCGTTGTCGCCCGTCCAGATGCCGCCGTAGCGGCCACCGCCGATGCAGGAGGAGCGGGCGAAGAGCATGTAGCGGTGGTCGAGGAGGCGGTCCAGGCCCTCGGCGCTGGCCTGGACCATCAGGGAGCCGTAGGCGTTGTGCACGTCAACGTTGCAGACTCTCCTGCCGTCGATGCTGTGGTACAGGCGGTGATAGTCGTCGGTGGCATCCTGGCCATCCTCGGCGGAGGCGTCCTGGGCGATGTCCATCGAGCGGGCGCCCTGACTGGCCCTGGTGAAGAAGATGGAGGGCTCGTTCATATCGTTCCAAAAGCCCTCCAGGCCCAGGTCGGTCAGGGCCTTGTAGCCCTCGCCGAACCAGGTCCGAGCCGCAGGTTGGAAGAAGTCGGGCAGATGGGTCCAGCCAGGCCAGACAGCCACGTCCAGGGGCTTGCCCTCGGCATCGGTGCAGAAGAGGC
This sequence comes from uncultured Bacilli bacterium, assembly GCA_944372245.1. Lineage (GTDB taxonomy): Bacteria > Bacillota_I > Bacilli_A > RFN20 > CAG-288 > CAG-568. The sequence goes on along the minus strand of CALVYN010000003.1, from coordinate 1,213 downwards.
CCTGGTCGCGCGCGGCGACGAATCTGGCGTCGTTCTCGTCGACCTTGATGCCCGCGTCGATGATGGGGCACATGCGCACACCCTCGGTCTTCAGGTCAGCCAGGAAGTCGGCCATGTGAGGGAAGCGGACCGCATTGACGGTGAAGTCGGCGCAGTCCTGCATGTAGTCGATATCCAGGCTCACATAGTCCAGGGGCACGCCCGCATCGTGGTGCCTGCGCACCACCTCGGTCACGTCATCGGCGTTCTTGTAGCCGAAGCGCGACTGGCCGTAGCCAAACGCCCACAGGGGCGGGATGTAGGAGGGCCCGATGGCTTTGAGGAACTCCCTGACGATTCCATAGGAGTCCGCGCCGGGGATCTGGTAGACGTTCACCTGGCCGCCGGTGACGGTGATGGTCAGCCTCCCGTCATGCTGGGAGTCGACATCGAAGGTGATCCTGCTCGGGGTGTCGAAGAAGAAGCCGATGTGGCGGGTGGAAGAGTCGAGGACGATGAAGTTGTGGGCCGCATACATCGAGGGCATGTCGTCGGTGTGGGTGTTGTTGTCCGTGTTGTACATCACATACCGGCCACCACGCTTGTCGATGCCCCTCATGGTCTCGCCTAGGCCATAGACGATCTCCTCGGGGGAGAGCTGGAGGGTGAAGACGAGGTCCTCGCCCTGCTTCTCCGATGCGAACTCCCTGAGGGGGACACCCTCGAGGACCACGCTGCGCACCGCACCGAACTCATATGGTTCACCGAACCTGACTTTCTCGATCATATGACCTCCTGATCCAATCTTTCTACTTAAGAGTTTAAGCAATCGACAAGGGGGTTTCTACCCTCCACACAAAAGTATCGAAGGCAAAAAAGTCTGCCCGCCCACACGAGCGAACAGACTGCTTTCTCTAAGATGGTGGGGGTTATTGGGTTCGAACCAATGACCTCATCCGTGTGAAGGATGCGCTCTCCCAGCTGAGCTAAACTCCCAAAGCTCGGTAATTCTACCATAGACGAGGAAAAAGTAATACCCGCTATCGGCCCAGCTCATTAAAAGTTTTGCACGCAAGCGGAAAATTGGACCCACTTTTGGACCCAGTTGGGACCCAGGCAATAAAAAAGTGCCGATTCTATCGGCACATTTCTCTCAATGGTGGGCCTTGATGGGGGCCAACAGGGTCCACTTTTTCGGGTGAAATAGGCCAATATTGTTCGTTTTTTTTCGACT
>CALVYN010000002.1 GCA_944372245.1 uncultured Bacilli bacterium | reverse complement strand
ACCGAGAAATAGTATAAGAAGGTTGCAAGCTACGATCTAATTTTCATCGCTTACAACACTTAACTGATACTGCCTAATTCAGAAAAAGCAAAACGCCCGAACCCTCAACAGGTTCGAGCGTCTAGTTTCATCGTTTCTATCTCAGAGACTCTAAGTGCAAATACTCTCTTAGATTCTCCGCTTAACCCTTGCGCTCTAGGACGGCGTAGGCCGCCGCGCCCGCCTGGTTCAGACCAACTAGGGGCAGTCCCTCCTCCATCAGCTGCGCGCCGGTGAAGGTCTGGTCGCCCCAGGTGTAGACGGCCGCAGGATCCAGCCTCTTGAGCTTGACCCGGTTGTCGAAGCCGGGCTTGAGCACGCTAGCACCGACCAAGAGCTTATTCTGGTCCCTGGTCAAGAACTCGTAGGCATACAGGCAGTCCGTCTCAGGGTCGGACAGGCGGATGAAGTCGGCCTGACGGATCAGGGGCGTGAGGCGGCGGAACTCGTCGGAGAGGCGGTGGCACTCCGCCACCTCAGCCTCGGAGAGCTCCGCCGGGTCGAGCTCGTAGCCGTAGGTTCCCACCAGAGCGGTGACAAACCTCTGCATGAGGGTCGACCTCACGCCGGTGCCGGGATTGGGCGACTTGGAGATGTGCGCACCCATGGTGAAGGGAGGATAGACGTAGCTGGTGCCGTTTTGGATCTTGGCCCGCTGGAAGGCGTCGGTGTTGTCGGAGCACCAGATCTGCGGGGTGAAGTAGAGCATGCCCAGATCGAAGCGGCCACCGCCGCCGGCGCAGGTCTCGAGCAGCACCTCGGGATGGGCGTCGACCACACGGGAGAGGAGGTCGTAGGTGCCGAGCACGAAATCGTAGGAGAAGCGGCCGGTGCGGGCGGGGTCGGAGGCGTACAGGTCGCAGGGAGCGCGATTGAAGTCCCACTTGAGGTAGCGGACACCCGACTCTCTGATCGTGGCATCCAGCCTCTCGAACAGGTAGTTCCTGACCTGGGGATTAGTCATATCCAGGACGCGCTGCGAGCGGGAGATGTTGGGCTGGCGGCCGGGGATGCCGATGACCCAGTCGGGATGCTTGCGGAAGAGGTCGGAATCCTCGCTGACCATCTCGGGCTCGACCCAGATGCCCAGGTCGACACCGACCTGGCGGATGGCCCGGCCCAGGCCCTCCAGACCCTGGGGCAGCTTGGCGGGGTCGTAGTACCAGTCGCCCAGCGAGGAGTGGTCGTCATCGCGGTGACCGAACCAGCCATCGTCGACCACGAACAGGTCGCAGCCCATGGCCTTGGCGCCCTTGGCCATCGCGACCAGCTTGTCCTGGTCGAAGTTCATCATCACGCCCTCCCAGGAGTTGAGGAGGACGGGAGTCCAGGGTGAGCGCATGACCAGGTGGTCGCTGATCAGGCGGTTGGCAGCCAGGGATAGGTCAGTCAGACCGGTGGGCGAGTAGCTCAGGATGGCGCAGGGAGTGGTGAAGGACTCACCCGCAGCCAGGGGAGTCCTAAAGGTCACGGGATTGAGACCCACGTTGACGCGATAGCCGCCCTGGGGCTCGCCGTAGCACTCGATGGCGAAGTCGCCCGACCACAGGAACGAGAAGAGCCAGCACTCGCCCCGATCCTCGTTCGCCTCGGCGTCGCAGAGAATCAGCGAGGGATTCTCGTGGTGGGAGGACATGCAGCGGGTGGAGGAGAGGACGAGGGAAGCGTGCGGGGCTCTAGCCCTCTCGACCCGCCGCTCGTTGGCGTGGTGGCCGTGGACGTGGATGTAGTCCATCGCCCCGCGGGCGGGGATGTCCAAGGTGGCCGACATCACCTTCTCGACGGAGATCGGCGCCTGGCCGGCGTTGACGACCGTCGCGCTGCGCTGGACGGCGTCATACCTCCTGAAGAAGTCGTAGTGGAGGACCACCTCCACCTGGGTCACGGGGTCGATTAGGGTCAGGTCCCAGGCCTCATCCGCGTGTTTGAAATGAGGATTCTTCCGCCCGTAGAGCCGATTCTCTCGAGCTTCCAACTCCGACTTGTCGGTGATGCGCACAAAATCCTTGAAGATGGGATCGAAGGCCCGCGTCCCATCGGGGTTCACCGGGATGAAGGAGGAGGGACGATAGTCGCCGACCCCGGTCGAGGAGTACTCCTGGTACTTGGTATCCAGGGAGTAGGTCCGGTCCGCCTGAGCCGCATAGGGCTGGCCGGAGAAGCCCCGGTCGGTGTGGGTGTCGCTCTTCAGACACTGCTGCTCGTCGGCGGCAAAGCCCAGGTGGATCACCCGGTTGTACTCGTCCACCTTAAACAGGTAGACGGCATGGGCCAAGACGACCTTCTCGATTCTCACTTCCATAGACTTTCCCCTTTCAGTCATTAGGAATAATTATATTTAAAAAACCGGGAATAAAAGGCCTTCTAGAAACATCAAAAAAGTAGGCGAAAATCCCTTACAAACCCTAAATGCAGAGAAAAATAGAGCTCAGTCCTTCTCCTTGTCGGCATTAGCTTTCGCGGGGATCTCAGGTCCCTCCTCGCTGTCGTAGTACTCCAGATAGGAGTGCTTGACCCCGTCGAGGCGCCAGCCGAGGATGGCGTTCATCTTGACGTTGCCCGCGCAGGCGAAGAGGCTGCGCTCGACATAGGGGGAGTACTCCTTCATCAGCCGGGCGATCAGCTCCTTGGTCGCCTGGCGCATCGAGCGCTCGGCCAGGCCCTCGCCCTTCTCCGTCAGAGGGCAAGCACAGGCGATGAACTCCATGCCGATCCGCTTGCCGAAAGCTCGGATATCGCTCTCGCGGATGAAGTACATCGGCCGGATCAGCTGCATGGGCTTGTAGTTCTTCGCCTTGAGCTTGGGCAGCATGGTCTGGAAGCTTCCGGAGTTGAGCAGGTTCATCAGGGTGGTGACGATCACGTCATCGTAGTGGTGCCCCAGGGCGATCTTGTTGCACTTGAGCTCGTCTCTCGCAATCCGATACAGGGTGCCTCGGCGCATCTTGGCGCAGAGGGAACAGGGGTTGGAGGGAACGTTCTCCACGGCCTTGAAGATGTTGCCATCGACGATCTTGGCCGGGATATCCAGCCGGGCCAAATTGGCCTTGATCAGGTCCAGAACCCTGGGGAGATATCCGGGATTCATGACCAGGTATTCGACCTCGAAGGGGAAATCCGTATACCTGAGGAGGTGCTTGAAGAGGAGGGCGAGGAGCATGGAGTCCTTGCCGCCGGAGATGCACACGCAGATGCGGTCGCCGGGCTGGATCAGCTGGTACTCGCTGATGCCGTGGATGAAGGGTTTCCAGAGCCTGTCCTTGTAGGATGTATCCAAAAGCCTCTCGATCTCAAAAGCCTCTTCCATGGTCTCGACCTCCAACTGCGATGGTATTTTATCCGAGCGCCCCAGAGCCGTTAAATGTAAGGGGTTTGATATAAAATCCTCTGGTACAAAAAATCAGAGAGAGGAGGAGCGGTCATGAAGCCTGTGAAATCGCTGCTGTACGACCTGGTCCTGGTCCTTCTTTCACCCCTCTATCTGGCGGGGCTGATCCTGGGTCTCCCCTATCTGGTCTGGCGCTGGACGGCGGGTATCGCCCAGACCGCCCGCGGACACGCCCCCTCCTACGAGACCGAGTTCGATGCCCCGAGGGAGTACGGGAAGAATCCGACGCCTCAGCGGATCGACGACCCCGCGCCGAGCCTGCAGGCCTACATCCGCAACGACACCCAGATCAACAGCACCTACAACACCACCATCGATAACTCGACCCACATCGACAACTCGACCGACTCTCACGCCCAGACCATCAACAACTACTACTTCGCCGGCCAGCCGGTCCCCACTCAGGAGCCGAAGGCCATCGATGCGACCGTGACCTTCACCCCAGACGAGGCTACGCTCTCCCACCCGCAGAGCCCGGCTCTGCCGCCTGAGCCGGCGCCCCAGATCGGTGGGCCCGAGCAGGCGCCGGCCCTGCCCGGTCAGGTCGAGGGCCACGACCAGGAGGTGAGATGATGTACCGCCCTGTGATTCTCGCCGACATCGACGACCTCTACCGCAACCAGGCGATCGTGATCCTGGCGGTCGGTCTGGTCCTCGCCGTGCTCGTGCTCCTTATCATCGTCCACCTCGACCGCAAGGCCTTCAAGCGCCAGATGAAGGGTCTGGACACCCTGATGGAGGGCACCGTGAAGAATGGCCTCCTCCACTCGGAGAAGGACTTCGCCGCCGCGGCCAACCACAAGTCTCAGGTCGCCCTCTTCAGGGCCATTCGCCTCACCCTGCCCCTGGCGGTAATCGTGATTGTTTTGGCCGCCATCCTCGGCGCCAGCCTGACAGCCAACCTGGGCGAGTGGTGGATGTTCGCCAAATTCGGCTTCTCTCCCACCATGGTCGACATCGGCGGCCTGCGCCTCTGGGGCGAGCTGAAGATCGGTCAGGACTATCTGGATGCCATCGCGGCGGGCCAGCTCTATCTCGCCATCCTAATCCCCACCCTGAACCTCGTCGGCCTCGCTCTGGTCCTCCAGCTCCTCTACAGCCTCCAGGGCTATCTGGCCCGCCGGCTGGAGATCTCCCGCCTGGTCAAAAGCGGCTGGAGCGGAATCGTCGGCGGCGAGGCCGAGAAGAAGGATTCCGAAGCCGATAAGAAACCGGAAGATACAAAGGAATAACAAGCAACAACTTATAGGCAAAATAAAGAGGTGGGCCTTGCCCCACCTCTTTTTAACACCTTGAAATCCGGTTTACTTCACGAGGTTGTGGATCTCGGCCAGCCGCTTCTCGTCGGCCTCCTCGATGCCGGAGTAGACGCCGTCAGCGAAGAGCTGCTCGCGGCTGACGCGGGCGGCGGTAGCGATGTGAGCCCGGTCGGCCTCATCCAGCGCCAGAGGCTTGTGGAGGTCGTTGTAGAGGTCCTTGTGGCTCAGGCGCCAGTGGATGTCGGACTCGATCATGTCGTGGAGGTCATACTTGGGAGTCCAGCCCAGGATCTCCTTGGCGCGCTTGTTGGAGGCGACGATGGCCGCAGGGTCGCCAGCGCGGCGGGGACCGAACTTGAAGGGGACACCCTCGGAGAGCTTCTCATCCCTCAGGACCTGGGAGACGGTGTTGATGATCTCCAGGTTGGTGAAGCCGTTCTGGGAACCCAGGTTGATGGTGGCCGACTCCTCGCCCCTGAGCAGGTGCTCCATACCGAGGACGTGGGCCTCAGCCAGGTCGACGACGTGGATGTAGTCGCGCAGGCAGGTGTGGTCCCTGGTCTCGTAATCGTTGCCAAACAGAGTCATCTCGCGGCCGGACAGACCGGCGTTGACGGTGACGGGGATCAGATGGGACTCGACGGGGTGGGCCTCGCCGATGCTGGAATCCATCGAGGCGCCCGCCACGTTGAAGTAGCGGAAGACCACGTGCTTGATGCCGTAGGCCTTCTCCGCATAGCGGAGCAGGTTCTCGCTGACCAGCTTGGAGTAGCCGTAGGGCGACTCGGGGTTGAGGGTGGCGTCCTCGCTGATGACGGGCTCCTTCTTGGTGCCGTAGACGGCGGCGGTGGAGGAGAAGACGATATTCTTCACGCCGTAGGCCTTCATGCAGCGGACGACGCACAGGACGCCGTAGATGTTGTCATCGTAGTAGGCGAAGGGATCGGAGACGCTCTCGGGGACGATGATCTTCGCAGCGAACTGCATCACGCCATCGATGTGGTTCTCCTTGAAGACGCCGGCAAGGAAGGAGATGTTCCTGACATCGCCCAGATAGAGCTTGGCGCGGGGATCGACCGCCTTGACGTGGCCGGTGGAGAGGTCATCCACGACGATGACATCGAAACCGTGATCGAGAAGCTGACGCACGGCGTGGGAGCCGATGTAGCCAGCTCCACCATTGACGAGAATAGTCTTCTTTGCCATATTTCCTCCGTTTGGCTTTCTGCCGAAGAGATAGTATAAGCCTATGAGGGAAAGCGTATTCAATTCGGAAAAATTAAAGTATTTGAAAATATTAAGCTACGTTTCAAGGATTATAGGTTGAGGTCTAAGCGACCCGGACGATGGCGATATTCAATAGATCGGGGTCGATGACGGTGGAGTAGGTCTCCCCCTGGACACCCGTCCCGCCGGGGAAGGTGACCACCCTGAGCTTGGCGGAGAAGGCGTTGCCATAGCAGAGGAGATAGTCCGCTCCGCTCTCGAGCTCCATAGTCTTCAAGTCGGCGCTGCCCCCCACGGGGAAGGTCATGTTGGCAGGGGGATAGAACAGGTTGCCGCCCGGCTGATAGAGGACGAGAGAGTCCATATCCGCCAGGGTCTGATCCGTGCGGGCAGTGGCTGAAATCACCCCGTCGGTCAGCGTCAGGCTATCCAGCATCAGAGGGTTGCCGAAGTCGACCGAATCGGCCTCGGAGACCACCAGCTCGCCATAGGTCTCCCGCTTGAAGCTGTCCTCGAAGCGCACGCTGATGCGCTCGCCCTGAGACTGGGATTGGGCCGATGAGGAGAGGAGACTCACCCCGCCGTGAATTGCGAGGCCGATGAAAATCGCGCTGGCGGTCACACTTGCAAAGAAAGAGAAGGTCCCAGCGTAGGACTTTCTGGGTGCGCGCTTAGCGGACATGATGGTGCGCTCGATCTCGCGATAGGGAGGATTCTCTTCGGGCTGGGGTTCAGGATATCCCTCTTCGAGGTTCTCAGTTCTTTCTTCCATATCTAGATATTATCTATTATCCAATCGAAAAAGTCGCCCGCGGCTTGCGGGCGACTGCAGCTTGCTAGAGTCGGGCTAGATCAGAGAGCTCTGATCTAATTGCCAGCCAGGAAGGCGTTGAAGGCGTCGATGCCGTAGATGACCTCATGCTCCCAGACGCCGCTCGGGGAGGTGTACTCGCGGATGAAGACGTTGTAGGTGCCGTCCTCCTCCTGAACCAGAGAGTCGGCAGAGACGTTGATGGGGGCCGACCCATCGCCGGGGACCTTGAAGCCGTTAACATTGCTATCTCTGAACATGAGGGTCTTGCAGAGAGTATCAGTGGTGAAACGAATCCTGCGAGTGCCCTTGGTCAGGTCCCACTCGTTGTAGACAGAGTAGGCCTTGCCCAGGTTGATGTACCAGGGGATGAACTTCTCGGTCTCGGCGATGCCATCGACGGTGACGAAGTCATTGCCTGACTGCTGGATGGTCATCGTGAAGTTGGTTCCATAAGCATAGAGGTACTCATAATCGGTCCTGTTGGGGCTGATGTTGCCATAGAAGTAGACGTTGAAGTCGCCAGGCTCGGTCTCATCGTGGATGGTGTTGGTGTTGAAGGGGCCCTCGGGGCTGTAGGCCTCAGCGGCGGCGTTAAAGGACTCGATGCTGTTTAAGACGAGATTCTCAGTCACGCCGTCGGCATCGATGTAGTTGGGCCAGAAGAAGATGTTGTAGTTGCCCTCCGCATCGATGCTGACCTCGATGTCGTCCTTATCGAGGGTGAAGTTGCCCGTCTGAGCCCCGTCACCGCCCGTGTAGAACAGGGCGCCATCGAAGAGGTTCTCGAAGGTGCCATCGAGGGTCAGAGTGCCCTCAGTCGTGCCCTTCCAATCGGTCTGAACCTTGTACTCGTGATCCAGCGTGATGTAGAAGGGGACGAACTTGTAGGACTCATCGATGCCCTCGACGGTCACCAGCTCATCGCCGGAAGCCTGGATCCTATAGCTGCCGTCACTATTCCAGGCCCACATATGGTTCAGGGTCATGTCGTTGGCATAGAAGTAGATGTTCAGATTGCTGGGCTTGGTCTCCTCATGGATGGTGTCGGGGTGAGGATCCTCGCTGCCACCCTGCTCACCACCTCCGGTGGAAGAGCTGCTGGAGCTATCGGAGGAAGAGCTGTCAGAAGAGGAGCTCTCAGAGGAATCGGAACTGGAGGAAGAGGTCTCCGAGGAAGAGGACGAGCTAGAGGTGTCAGGCAGTTCCGACGAGCTGGACGAGGTGTCGGGAAGTTCCGACGAAGAAGAAGTATCAGGAAGCTCAGAGGATGAGGAGGTATCAGGGAGCTCCGACGAAGAAGAGGTATCAGGCAATTCAGAGGAGGAAGAAGTATCGGGCAGTTCAGAAGATGAGGAAGTGTCGGGAAGCTCGGATGAAGAAGAGGTATCAGGCAACTCAGACGAGCTAGAGGTGTCGGGGAGCTCCGAGCTGCTGGAGGAGTCAGGAAGCTCCGAGGTAGAGGTGCTGTCAGGGGTCTCAGAGGAGGAAGAGGTGGAGTCGGGAGACTCGGAGGACGAGGCAGGCGAGGAGATGGGTGAGGAAGATGAGGGAGAGCTGCTCGAATCGCCCTGGTTGGTCGAGCAGCCGACCGCAGTCAAAGCGAGGAACGAGGCCGCGAGCGCAGTCAACAGATGAAGTCTTCTCTGTTTCATAAGTGTGTTTCAAAAATACCCTTTCATGTTGTGAATATAACCGCTTACATAGCTCTGTTCAAATATTTAACTCACTTTCATCTAGCACAGAGGAAAGAAAGCTTAACAATGCTTAAATAACTTAATAAAAGAGTTCAAAAATAAAGACCGGGGAAAGATTTTTCCCCAGTCTGTTAAGTAAACGATAACCCGCGGCTCTAAAAGAGCATCTCGCCGTAGTTGCGCGGATAGGGCTCGACGTCGCGGATGTTCTCAAGGCCGGTGATATACATCAGCAGGCGGTCGAAGCCCAGGCCGAAGCCGGAGTGGACGCAGCCACCCCAGCGGCGGGAGTCGAGGTACCACTGATAGGCCTCCACGGGCATGCCCAGCTCCTCGATCCTGGCCTTCAGCTTGCCGTAGTCCTCCTCTCTCTGGGACCCGCCGCACAGCTCGCCGACGTCGGGGAAAAGCAAATCGACCGCGCCGACGGTCTTGCCGTCGTCGTTCTGCTTCATGTAGAAGGCCTTGATCTCCTTGGGGTAGTTCTTGAGGAAGATCGGGCAGCCGAAGTGCTTTTCAGTCAGGAAGCGCTCGTGCTCGCTCATTAGGTCCAATCCCCAATAGATATCGGGGTTGGCAAACTTGTGTCCCTCCGCTTTCGCCTTGAGAAGGATATCGATGCCCTCGGTGTAGTCCACTCGCTTGAAGGGCTTTTCGAGCATCTCCTTCAGACGCGCGTCGACATCCTTGTTGACCCAGGTCTTGAAGAACTCAAAATCCTGGGGGCAGCGCTGGACCACCCGGCTGACGATGGTCTTGAGGAAGTCCTCCATCAGGTCCATGTCGCCGTTGAGGTCGCAGTAGGCGACCTCGGGCTCGATCATCCAGAACTCCGCCGCGTGCCTGGGGGTGTTGGACTTCTCGGCGCGGAAGGCGGGGCCGAAGGTGTAGACCTTCTGATAGGTCAGGGCGAAGGGCTCGACGTGGAGCTGGCCGGAGACGGTCAGGGTCGCGCGGTGGCCGAAGAAGTCGTCGGGCTTCTTCAGATCCGGGGTTGCGACGAAAGTCTGGCCGGCACCCTCACAGTCGTTGCCGGTGAAGATCGGGGTGTGGATATAGAAGAAGCCGTGCTCGTGGAAGTACTCGTGGATGGCGTAGGACAGCTCCGAGCGGACGCGGAACACCGCCCCGAAGGTGTTGGTGCGCTGGCGCAGGTGGGGAAGGGTCCTGAGGTACTCGTAGGAGGTCTTCTTCTTCTGGAGGGGGTAGTCCTCGGCGATGTCGCCGGCCACCACGATCGAGGTCGCCCTGATCTCGAAGGGCTGCTTGTTCTCCGGGGTGAGGACGAACTCGCCCTCGCAGATGACCTGCGCACCCATGCGCAGGTGGGTGGCCGCCTCGTCGGCCACGGGGTCATAGACCACCTGGGCCGAACCGAAGCAGGAGCCGTCATTCACCTGGAGGAAACCCACGGCCTTGTTGCCGCGATTGGACTTGACCAGTCCCCTGACGGTCACGGTCTGACCGGCCAGGCTCGCCGCCTCGCTCGCAAAGAGCTCTTTGACAGTCTTGATCATTCTGCGTTCCTCCAATTTTTTTATTAAAAGTCTTCTCTATTCTAACGAGGATAGATTCTACACTAGCGCCTATCCGCCAGGGGGTAGGTTCCGGGGAACTCCCCCGAGAAGGGGAAGCCGTCCAGGTCCATGCCGGGGTCGGTGGGCAGGGACAGGTCCGAGCCGTAGCCGGCGTCGATCAGGTGCGAGGCCGCCTTGGCGATCATCGAGGCGTTGTCGGTGGTGCACCACATGGGCGGGATCAGCACCTCGAAGCGGTCGGTGAGGGCCTGGACCCGGGCGCGCAGGTAGGAGTTGGCCGAGACGCCACCGCCGATGACGATCTGCTTGGCCTGGAAGTCCTCCGCCGCCCTGATGGCCTTGTCGATGAACTGGTCGACGAAGGCCCGCTCGACACTGACGGCATACTCCACGACCCGCTGCTCGCTCAGCTGGCCGCCGCTGGCGGCCCTCTCCCTCTCGACCATGCGGATGATGTGAGACTTCAGGCCAGAGTAGGAGAGGTTGTAGCCGGCCACCTTGGGCTTGGGCAGGGGGAAGGGGGCCACCTGGGGGTTGGACTTGACCAGGCGGTCGATGTAGACACCGCCGGGATAGGGCAAGCCGATCTCGCGTGCCACCTTGTCGAAGGCCTCGCCGATGGCGTCGTCGAGGGTCTGGCCGACGATGGAGAAGTCCAGGTGCTTGCGCATCAGGATGATCTCGGAGTTGCCGCCGGAGGCCAGGCAGGCGATGGCGGGGAAGTGGAAGTCGCCAGCGTACTCGTTGGCGTAGATGTGACCCGCCAGGTGGTGGACGCCGATCAGGGGGATATCCAGGAAGGCGGCGATGGTCTTAGCGGCCACCACACCCACCTGGAGCGCCCCGGGCAGACCGGGGCCGGCGGTCACGGCCACGTGGGTCAGCTCCGCGGGCTTGACCCCCGCCTTCTCCAGAGCCATGAAGACCACGGAGGCGACGTTCTGCAGGTGGAGGCGGGAGGCGAGCTCGGGGTAGACTCCGCCGTACTTCTGATGCTCCTTGATCTGGGTGGAGATGATGTTGGACTTGAGCTGGTCGCCGTCCAAGACGGCCGCGGCGGTCTCGTCGCAGCTGGACTCGATCGCGAGAATGCACCTTCTTTCAGACATTGTCAGATCCTCTTTTCCATGCAGATAGCGTCCTTGGAACCGTAGTAGTTAGGCCGCCTGCGATACTCTTGAAAGCCAGCCCTCAGATAGAGGTTGTAGGCTCTCTCGTTGCCGTCCTCCACCTCCAGCAGGACGCGGCTGACGCCCCGCTCTCTGAGCTTGGCCAGGGCCGCCTCAAGCAGCTGGTGGCCGATGCCGTGGCCCTCCTGATCCTGTTTGACCGCGATGGAGTAGATCTCGCCCTCCGGGACGGAGACCGAGGCTAGGACGTAGCCGACGAGCTTTCCATCCTCCTTAGCGACAAGAGAGATGTAATCCTGCTCCAATACCGACTGAGCGACCTCATCCGGGCCGAGGCTGTCGCCGATTCGCTCCTTCTCCAGGGCGAGGATGTCGGCCGCATCCTCGAGGGAGATCTCCGCGATGGTCATACCTTCTCCGAGTAGATGGGCACCAGCTTGTCCACCTCGTCAGGGGTGTAGCAGCGATAGGCCTCAGCGTGGGGCAGCGCCTCCAGAATGGAGACAGCCCGGGCTTCGGGCACGGCCGCCAGAGCGCCCTCGTCCTCCCTGGCAGCCACTCTAGGCAGGGTCGGCTCGGGCAGCTGGTCGGGTGTCTCCGCCCGGCCGTAGGCCACCTTCACACCGCCCTTGAAGACGGCGTAGAACAATGCCCGGTGGCGGTCGGAGATCAGGGTGACCGCATCATCCAGGCCCGCACCGGCTCTCAGGACGTCCTCGGTGGAGGCGCCGTAGACGGCCAGCTGAGGCTTGAGGGCGAACAGCACGCGGGCGAAGGTGATGGCCATCCTGAGGCCGGTATTGGCGCCGGGGCCGGTGGTGACGTAGATCTCGTCCACGTCCGCCAGCTTGCGCTCGAGCTTTTCCAGCAGGGAGACGATCAGGGGGAACATGTCCTCCATCGTGCGCTTGGGGCTGGCAATCTCCCCGCTGACGCGCTGGTCACCCAGGGTCGCCACCGCGCTGAAGCGGCGCTCCGAGGCGTCGCAGTACAACCTTAAAACACTATTCTCGGACACAGCTGATTCTCGCCTTTCTGGACCCGTCGGGGCAGATGGAGAGCTCCACCTGCAGCATGGTCCCGACCCCTTTGAGGTCGGACATCACATACTCGGGCCACTCGATGTAGGTCACCCCCTCCTCGTCCGTGAGGAAGTCCCAGAGGCCAATATCGCGGTTTTCCTTGGCATCCTCGAGGCGGTAGGCGTCGACGTGATAGAAGATCAAGGGGTCACCGCGGTAGACCTTGATCATGTTGAAGGTGGGGGAGTTGACCACGCGGTTCACCCCCAGACCCTTGGCGATGCCCTGGGCCAGGCAGGTCTTGCCCGCGCCCATCGGGGCGTGGCAGATGATGACCTCCCCGCCCTTCAGGCTCCTGCCGATTCTAAAGCCCAGCGCCTGGGTATCCTCGGCGCGGGGCAGGTCGTACTCCCCGATGAGATCATCGAAGGACATGGTCGCCTCCTATTGGCCGAGCTTTTCGTCGACGATGGTGCGCACCGCCGCCAGGCCGTGCTCGACCGCATCGGGGTAGCAGCGCAGGCGGGCCTGCTTGGGCGTGCCCTTGAAGGGCAGCTCCATCACGTCGTCGGAGAAGTTCAGCATCAGATAGAGACCGTGGTTGTTGAAGGAGAGGAACCAGTCCAGGAGCACGTCGTTGCGCTCGAGGGCTTTGAGCTCGGCGATGACCTTCTCGGTCAGGACCGACCGGACGAACTCGCGAGAGGAGCCCCAGACGATGAAGTCCTCACCCAGCTGAGCCGCCACATCGGGCATGTAGGTGTAGTCCTTGAGGTGGGTGGGCAGATAGGTGTCGGCAGCCTGGCGCACGACGATGACCGAGCCGGTGGCGCGCACGTCGAAGGTCAGGAACTTGCCGAAGGCGCCTATGGAGGCGCTGCGGCCGGCGCTGGACTTGGTGGGATCGGTCGACTCGCGGGCGGGCGCACCGTTGTCGGCCATGGCATACCAGTAGGAGGGGTCGCGGTCGGAGGCGGCAGCGGGGGCGGTCAGCTCCTTGAGCTCCTCGATGTCGGCAGCGAAGCTGGTGTAGGGCGGGCACTCGACGATGACCTCGGTGTCGGCGGCGGAGACGCCATCGAAGGTGAAGAGGATGCGGTTGCGGGAGTCGATGGCGTTGATGACGGCCCAGTAGTGGGTGTTGATCAGGTCGGCGTCGCGCACGTGGCCATCGATGGCGTACTGGACATTCTCAACGCCCTCGACATCGAGGTAGGCAGCGCCAGCCATATCGGCGCACCAATTCTCCAGATAGGTGGCCAGCTTGGCCTGGCTGTGCTTCTTGGAGACCGAGGAGAGGATCATGATGGCGACGAAGGCCACGATGACTAAAGCGAACAGGGGCCAGGTCACATAGTTGCCCCAGCTGGCCGAGGTGGCGGAGGCGACCAGAGCCACGACGATGGTGGCCACGACCAGGGCGACCATCACGCCGATCAAGACGTAGTTGGCGATCCGCAGCCCCCGGTTGGACTCGCGGAACTTGAGGCGGGCATCCTCGACGATGCGAGCCAGCGACTTGCCCTCGGGCAGCGCGGGCACAGGCTTAAAGGTCGCCGTCGCCGTCTTGGTGGACTGAGGATGATACTCGCCCTGCTCCATATCGACCGGGGCCGCGTGAATCAGCGCTCCCTGGTACCAGTGGGAGGGTTCCCGGTCCGAGGGCCGGATCTCTTGTTCTTGACTCATGGTAAAACCTCGCTTTCTCTCAAGCATCTAATTAGGCGTGGGAATTATATATATAAACAAAATTAAATCAGCACTAATCATGCACGCGGGGTGGCTGCCCGCAGGGCCTGACTGACCTCGCCGGGGGTCAGATCTCGCCGCCCGCGGACCAGGAGCTGATCGACAGCCACCAGGCTCTCGGAGCTGGGTGAGCCAGCTGCCGCGTCCAGGAGGGCTCTGGCGCCATCCAGGCTCAAGCCGGAGGCGAGGCAGCCACCGAGGGCCCGTCCGAGCGCGGCGGCATCGCCCCCAGCCAGGGCTAAAAGCGCCTGGGCCTCACAGCCCAGATGGCGATGGACCTTCAGCGGGAGGAAGAGGGGGTCGAGGCCCGAGAGGGAGAGCAGGCGCTGGTAGGGCACGAGGATCAAGCCGCCGATGACCAGGTCCAGAGCCAGGCTGCCGAAGCAGTAGGGGGCGTTGTACAGGACGAAGGAGTAGAGGATCGGCGATACCCCCTCTGGGGCATAGTCAGCGAAGAAGACGGCACCCGAGAGGCAGTGGGAGAGGTAGCGCCCGACCATGCCGAGGATCGCTCCGGCGAAGAAGGCCCAGGCCCGCCCCCTGAGGAAGGGGCGATAGAAGAGGCCGGCCAGGCCGATCAGGGCGAAGGCGACCACATAGTCGAACAGGAAGGAGCCCCAGGAGAAGCTGTAGCCGTCGAGGAGGAAGTTGTAGACGCCATAGAGGGCGCCGCCGGCCACGCCCCAGGCCGGACCCAGGGTGAGGGCGGAGAGCATCAGAGGGAGGCAGGTCAGAGAGATGGTGCCGCCCTGGGGCAGCTCGATGTGGGGGAGGCTCTTGACCAGCATCTCCAGAGCCACCGCCAGAGCGACAAACACGGCGCACAACACGGTGGAGAGGATGGCCCGACGAACTTTCAACTTGTTTTTGCCTGTATAGGTTTTTACTTCCGTATTAGACATTTTTCATCGTCCTTTCTACGTGACACCTATAGCTTGAATCGTCCCGTCTTGACCCCAAGCGAAAAGCTCGGGATTCAAAGATATAAAAGCCGGGATGAGAGGTGTTACTTCTGGGCCTTCTCAGGGACTTCCAGAGGCTCGGGAGCGCCATCGTCGCGGTCGAAGGTGGGGCGGTAGAGCTCGATGTTGTCCATCCAGGGGATCCTGGCGGTGAACTCGCCGGGCCGGACGGTCTTCAGATAGTTTTGGATGACGTTGACCTTGGCGTCGCAGTCGTCCGCCAGGTGGACCAGGAAGGCATCGGCGGTCTTGGGCACGACCGGCGAGCCGTACTCGGGCAGGCCGTGGTGAGAGAAGAGGATGTGGGTCAGAAGCTCGGTCTTCTCCTCGTCCAGACCCAGCTCGTGGCACTTGTTGTTGATCAGGATGGCTCCGATGTTGATGTGGCCCTCCAGCTTGCCGATGCGGGTGTACTTGGTGGAGACGGGGCCAGAGAGCTCCCAGGTCTTGCCGATATCGTGGAGCAGGCAGCCGCAGATCAGATAGTCGCGGTGGAAGGTGCCAGGGTACAGGTCGGCGATGGCCAGGGCGACCTTGCAGACGCTGATGCTGTGGAAGAGCAATCCGCTCTCGTAGGCCTGGTGGACGGTCACCGCAGCCGGGTGGGTCGAGTACTGCGGCCAGGTGTCGTTGATGATGGCCTGGGTCAGCTCGCGGATCTGCTCGTCCTGGATGGAGTTGACCAGGTCCCTCAGCTCGCCCTTCATGTCGGGGACGGACACCGGGGCGTGGGGCACGTAGAGCGAGCGGTCGATGGTCGACTGGTCGAGCTTGGTGCCGCTGTTGATCTTGATCTGGTTCTTGCCGCGGTAGTTGATGATGCTCCCGTCGATCTCGACCACGGTGTTGGGGACGAAGATCTCGCGGTCGCCCTTCTTCATATCCCACTTGCGAGCCTCCATGGTGCCGGTGGCATCCGCCAGGGTGATATTGAGATAGAGGGCACCCGAAGTGTTGGTCGCTCCCTCCTCGCACGACTTGATGAGGAAGGGCTGTCTGATGCGACCGACCGCGTCCTCGCCTTGAAGATCCTTAATCTGCTTCATCGCATAGCTCCTTATCTAGCGCGTCGATGACCTCGCTCGGGGTGAAACCTCGGCTGACCAGGCGGCGATACAGCCTGGTGCGATAGCTCTCTAGGGTCTCGTCCGGACGTCTGGGCATCTGGCGCACACACGCTCTTAGATTATCCAACATCGCCACCCTCTCACGCTCGCTATCCGCACCGAAAGCCTCACCGACCAGGCGCTCGGACAGGCGGTGGCAGGCAGAGGAGTCGAAACCGCGCGCGGCAAACTGGGCGTAGGCCTTGCGCTGGGCCAGGCGGCGGGAGAGGCTGCGGGCGCTGCCCAGAGCTCTGGCCACAGCCTGATAGGCGACCTCCTCGCTGGGTTCGGACTCAGGGAGAACCTGACGGGCCAGATTGCTGCTGATGCCCCTCTTGACCAGCCGGACGACAATCGCCGACCCGGCCAGACCCTTGGCGGCATACTCCTGAGCCAGCTCGTCAGCCAGAGCCCTGTCGTCGATGAGGCCCTCATCCTCCAGCTGGTCCAGGGCTTTCTCGATCTCTAAGGGCGAGAGATCCTTGAGCTTGGCTCGCACCTCGGAGCGGGAGAGCGGACGCCGGGCTAGAGCATTCCGAGCCTTGGCGATAGCCCCCTGGCGGCGCTCGAAAGCCAGGATCTGGGCCCACCTTGCCCTTGTCAGCTCCTTGCCCTGGCAGAGGGAGAACTCGCTGACGGTCTCCACCGACAGGTCGACGGGTTTCTCAGCCCCCTTTAAGAGGCAGGAATAGCAGCGCTTCTTCGCCTCGAGTTTAAGGATTACAACCTTACCAGTATTTTCTGATTGCACGGGCATAGACCTTGAGCATCTCCTCAGCGAAACGGGCGGGCGAGAAGCGCTCGCGGTTGCGCTCCTGAGCGGTATCGAGCATGCGCTCGCGCTCCTTCGCATCCATATGCAACAGGCGGGTCAGGCGCGAGGTGAAGGTGTCGGCATCGGAGAAGAAGAAGCCGGTCACCCCGTCCTCGACCGCCTGGAAGCTGGCGTCGTGGCGCGCCAAGACCGGGCAGCGAGCCGCCATGGCCTCGTTGACCGTCAGTCCCTGCGTCTCCGACTTGGAGCCGGTCAGAAGGGCGGTGGAGAGGGCGTAGTAGGCGGGGATGTGGTCGTGGGGGACCCGCCCAGCAAAGACGGCATAGTTCTCCAGCCACAGATCCTTCACCCTCTCGTGGACCTGGGTCAGATAGGGACCGTCGCCAACTATAAGTATCCTGACGTTCTCATCACCGGTCTCATCGATGTAGCGCCTGAGGCACTCCAGAAGGAAATCGATGCCCTTCTCCTGCCCCACTCTGCCGACGACGGAGAGGATTGTCTTTCCTTCTAAGCCTAATCCTTTCTTAATCTTTTCTGCCTGCTCGATAATCTCCGGAGTCGGAGCGTACTCCGAGAGATCCACGCCGTTAGGAATCACCGAGATGTAGCGCTCGATGCCGTAGGACCTGAGGGCTTTGGCGGTCTTCTCCGAGGGGGTGGTGAATTCGGCCGGGGCCTCGGCCCAGCGGCGGGAGAAGACGGAGAAGAACTTGCCCACCGCCGCATCGACCACCCTGTTGCCGTGGGAGATCAGGTAGGTGAAATCCTTGTACATGCTGTGGTAGGTGTACACCAGGGGGATGTCTCTGATCCAGGCCAGGATGCGCCCGAAGTAGCCGATCCCATACTCGGTGTGGATGTGGATCAGGTCCAGGGGCACATCCTTGAGCACGTCGAAGTTGCGGGGCGAGATGGGCGAGGAGACGCGGTAGGAGTAGAGGCTCTTCAGGACGATTCCGGGAATCCTGATCAGGTTGCCCTCCCGCTCGATGCGGCTGTGCCCGGCCAGATTGGTGGTTACGACAAAGACCTCGTGCCCGAGCTGGCGCAGCTCGCGCGCGAGGGTGTCGACGGCCGTGGCGACCCCGTTGATGTCGGGGAGATAGGTGTCGGTGAAGAGCCCGATGCGCATGGCCTACCTGAGGGTGGCCAGCACCCGGTTCACGCGGCGACGGATCTCGTCCGCGCCGAGGATCTTCAGCACGTGATAGAGGCTGGGCGAGTTGCGGGAGCCGGTCACCGCCACGCGGATGACCGAAGCCACATCGCCCGAGAAGCCCTTGAAGGCGGAGGGGTCAGCCTTGTACTCCTTCATCGAGGGAGCGAAGCCCAGGCGCGCGCCCAGGTCCTTGACCAGGCCGAACCAGGTGTCCGCGGTCCGCTCCAGACCCATATCCTGGGCAAAGCCCTCCAGGATGGCTCTGCGGTCGGCGGGGCTGACCTTCTCGTCGAAGGGCAGGTTCTCGACCCGGTCGTAGACCGCGGGGTCGAAGAAGGCGACCTTGGGGTAGATGTCGGAGTACTTGACGTAGTCCTTGCGGGGCTTGGGCTGGTCCCTCTCGATGTTCATGATGGCCTCGAAGCGCTCCGGATCGGCCGCGATGAAGGCCGCCAGCTCGGGGCAGAAACGCACCGCCCACTCGTTCGCCGCCCGGGCGATGTCGCGAGCGCTCATGTAGGCCAGATAGTTCTGGGAGATGTCGTTGAGCTTGGGCAGGTCGAAGAGGGCGCCGTCGCGGCTCATCTTGCTGAAGGAGAAGGGGAACTCGGAGACGTCGGCTCTGGGGTTGGCCCGCATCCACTCCTCGAAGTTGGAGTTGGCGATGGTCAGGAGGTAGCGGATGATGCCCTCCTTGGGGTAGCCCTGCTCGATGAAGTAGGAGACGGCCGCCTCGCGGTCCTTGCGCTTGGACAGCTTGCGCTTGTTGCCTGTCTCGGCATCGTTGACCATGATCACGGGCAGGTGGGCGTACTGGGGCGCCTCCCAGCCCATGGCCTTGAACAACTCGGCGTGGATGGGGAGGGAGGAAAGCCACTCCTCACCTCTGGTCACGCAGTTGGTTCCCATGAAATGATCATCGACCAGGTGGGCAAAATGATAGGTGGGCAGGCCGTCGGACTTGCGGATGACGATGTCCTGATCGTTCTCGGGCAGCGTCAGGGCGCCGCGGACGAGGTCGCGAATCACGAAGGTTCGATTCACGTCTCCCTCGGAGCGGAAGCGGATGACGTAGGGCTCGCCGGCGCGGATGCGGCGCAGCTGCTCGGTCAGGCTCAGCTTGCGGCAGCGGGCGTAGCTGCCGTAGTATCCCGGCACGACCTTGTTGGCCTCCTGGACCGCGCGCAGCTCGTCCAGATCATGCTTGGAGCAGAAGCAGGGATAGGCGCGACCGGCCAGGATCAGGTGCTTGATCACCACGTCGTAGATGGCCTGGCGCTTGGACTGGACATAGGGGCCATACGCGCCCTTCTCGGGGCGGTCGGCGCCCATGTAGCCCTCATCCTGGACGACGCCGAACCAGGCCAGCTGGTCGACCAGCTGGTCGCCGGTGCCGGCCACCTCGCGCTTCTGGTCGGTATCCTCCAGACGGAAGAAGTACACGCCGCCGGTCCGCTTGGCCACGGTGTAGGCCACCAGGGCGGTGAAGAGGGAGCCGGTGTGGAGAAAGCCGGTGGGCGAGGGGGCGAAGCGGGTCACCATCGCCCCTTCGGGCAGCTGGCGGCGCGGATAGCGCGCCTCCAGGTCGGCGACGGTCTCGCTCACCTGGGGAAAGATCAGATCGGCGAGCTCTTGCAGGGTGTGGGCCATGGTATGTCCTCCAAAAATCGAGCGCAACAAAAAACAGGCGCTTCAATAGATTTTAGCGCCTGTCTCTCCATCTAGAGGGCTCAATCGATGGGTTTGGTATAGAACTTGCCGTAGACCTGCTTGGTGGAGAGGACCGAGATGAAGCAGGAGGGGTCGACCTGATGCATGATCCGGATGGCCTTCTTGACCTCGGAGTGCGAGACGACGATGTAGATGACGTTGAGCGGAGCGCCGGAGTAGCCTCCGCGGCCCTCCTGGATCGTGCAGGCGTGAGGGAAGCCGTGGACTAAGACCCTGTTCATCACCTTGGATGTGGTGAAGACCTGGAGCTCCGTCTTCTTGTTCTTCGTGTTCAGGCTGTCAACGATTATGGTCTGGGTGAAGAAGTAGATGATGGTGTACAGCGACATGGTCAGCTGGGTGGCGCCGTTTTCGAAGGCGTCCACGCCGCCATCGGCCGGCGCGTGGAAGAAGCAGAGCACGGTGTAGGTGATGACGGTGCAGGTGTTCATGATCAGGGAGTACTTGCCGACCGTCGTGCCCTTCTTCTCAGCCACGTACAGGGAGATGATATCCACGCCGCCGGTCGAGGTGCCGATCCTCAGGGCCAAGCCCGAGGAGACGCCGGTGGTCAGACCGCCGGCCAGGGCGCGGGCGAGGTTGTCGTCGTAGATGTTGATCAGCTCGCACCAGCTCTGGGGGATTGCATCGATGAGGATCGAGGTCAGGATGACGTTCACCAGGCTGTAGAAGGTGAACTTCTTGCCGACCTTGAGGAAGCCCAGGATGATGATGGGCAGGTTGACGACGAAGTAGAAGAGGGATTGCAGGGTCTGGCTCGGGATGCTCGTCACCCCGCACAGCAGCACGATCCTGGTGAGGACCTGACCTATACCCGAGGCGCCGCCCGAGACC
Organism: uncultured Bacilli bacterium; assembly: GCA_944372245.1. Classification (GTDB taxonomy): domain Bacteria; phylum Bacillota_I; class Bacilli_A; order RFN20; family CAG-288; genus CAG-568. The sequence goes on along the minus strand of CALVYN010000002.1, from coordinate 56,422 downwards.
AGGTGGCTGGGGTTGACCAGGCTGGCGGCCGTCGCGAGGTCCAGGGCCTCGTATTGAGCCTGATCGAAGTTAAACAGCGGATTATCCTTGATCAACTGTAGACCCTGCTCCTCGATGACATTCCAGGGCACGCGCGAGGGGGCGATGAAGGCGCGGAAGCCGTAGGCGAAGATGAAGGCTGAGACCAGCTCCAGCACCAGGAGCACGAGCTGCTCGGAGCAGAAGTTGGTCCGCGGATGGTCCAGGAAGAAGTCCTTCACCCCGCGCCTGGCTCTGACCAGCTTCAGCTTGACCGGACCCAGGACCGGACGGCCGCCGACCCGCTTGAAGAAGCGAGCGTTGCGCTTGGGCTGCTCCTGGGGCTCATCGGGCTCCAGGGCGAAGGTGTGACGGTTGTAGTACCACGTCCTGAAGCGGCTCATCAGGCTCTTGGGGCCCTTTGCTGAAGGGGGAATACCCTCCCCGCCGGGCTGAATTTCAGGCGTGTCCGTTCGACTCGGTGCGGACTCGTCCTGATCTTTCTGATCGTGATTCATAGTGCGTGAGTTCCTCCCTCGCGATCGAATCAGCAGAGATTCTAGACTAATCTTCACAAAGATTATGCGAGATAAAAATAAAGATGAGCTCCCTCCTATGAGGATGCTCATCCACACTGCGCCCAAACCTGGGAAACAGCTAATAAGCTAGCTCTCGATCTTCTCGGCCACCTCGCGCAGGAGTTCGATGATGGGCAGGTGCTGGGGGCAGACACCCTCGCACTGGCCGCAGGCGATGCAGTCGGAAGCGCGGCTGGAGCCCTCGTCGATCAGAGCCTCATACCTCTGTCTGGCTGCGGCCAGATCGCCGTCGTAGAGATATCTGTTGTAGATGGCGAAGATGTCGGGAATCCTGATGCCCATGGGGCAGCCCTCGGTGCAGTAGCGGCAGGCGGTACAGCCGATCGAGCGGGTGCCCCTAAAGAGGGAGACCAGGCGGCCCAGGAGCACGCTCTCGCGCGCGGTCAGGGGCTTGAGGTCATCGTAGGTCTTCAGGTTGTCCTGCACCTGCTCGAGGTTGGACATGCCCGAGAGGACGGTGAAGACGCCGGGGAGGTTGCCCGCGTAGCGCACGGCCAGCGAGGCGGGGCTGCCCGCCTCCTCGAAGGAGTCGAACACCTGCTTCTGCTCGGGGGTGAGGTTGGCCAAAGTGCCGCCCTTGACCGGCTCCATCACGACGATGGGCACGTTGTGGGCCCTGGCGATGCGATAGCACTCGCCCGCGGCGATCTTGGGGTCGTCCCAGTCCAGGTAGTTGATCTGGAGCTGGACGAACTCGACCTCGGGATGCTCGCTGAGAAGCTTCTCCAGCAGGGCGGGGGTGCCGTGGAAGGAGAAGCCGATGTGGCGGACGCGCCCGTCGGCCTTGGCCCTCTTCATGAAGGAAAAGCAGTCCCAGCGGTCGCACATCTCCATGTGGTCCTCCTCCAGGGAGTGGATCAGGTAGAAGTCGAAGTAGTCCAGACCGCAGCGGCGCAGCGACTCGTTGAGCAGGTCGTCACAGCTAACCGTCTCGGACAGCTTCCACTCCGGCAGCTTGTTGGCGACGGTGTAGGAGTCGCGAGGATGGCGGGTGGCGATGCAGCGCCTGAAGGCCTCCTCCGAACCCTCGTAGACATAGGCGGTGTCGAAGTAGGTGTAGCCGTCCGCTAAGAAGGCGTCGACCATCGCGTTCACCTGCTCATAGTCGATCACCCCATCCCTCTTGGGCAGGCGCATCAGACCAAAGCCCAGCTTCTTCCTATTCTCCTGTTCAACACCCATGATCAGGACCTCCTATCGAATTAAATATTAAACCTATGGATACGGCAGCAAAACCACAACCGAACTCGAGCCCGATCGCCGAAGGAGGCTCTAGGTGAGCCACGATGTGAAAGGTGAAAGAAATTCTTTCCCAACATCCTCCCTCGGATATAACGCTTACAGAATTGTCGAGCTGTCGAAATGTGTTATTATCACCGCCCGAAAGGTGAGCGGAATGAACGAGAGATCACTGTTGGACATCAGTCAGCTCTCCCGGCAGGACATCCTCGATATCCTGTCGGATGCACATGATTTTTCCGCTTCCAAAAGAGATTGGCAGCTACCCCATCCGGGGCTCGTCGCCAATCTTTTTTTTGAGCCCTCGACCCGGACCCACTACTCCTTTGCCGCCGCCGAGCTGGGCCTGGGTTTGAAGGCGGAGGACTACACGCCCCTGACCGGCTCGACCCAGAAGGGCGAGAGCTTCCGCGACACCTGCCTCACCTTTCAAGCGCTCGGCTACGACCTGCTGGTCATCCGCTCACCCCAGGAGCGCTACTACGACGAGATCGCCGACCTGAGGATTCCCGTCATCAACGCCGGCGATGGCGCCGGCAGCCATCCAACCCAGTGCCTGCTGGACCTGATGACGATCCAGGAGGAGTTTGCCACCTTCGAGGGCCTCAAGGTCGCCATCATCGGCGACATCGCCCACTCCCGCGTAGCCAACTCCGACTATCAGGCCCTGACCGCCCTCGGGGCGAGAGTCGTCTGCGCCGGCCCGGAGGAATTCGCCCGGGAGGGTTTCCCCTTCACTTCGGTCGATGAGGCGATCGAGGGCGCGGATGTCGTCATGACTCTGCGCATCCAATTCGAGAGGCTCAAAGAGGGGATGTCGATCACCCGCGAGGAGTATCACCAGCGCTATGGCCTGACCGCCGCTAGAGCGCAGTCGCTCAAGCCCGGCTGCATCATCCTGCACCCCGCCCCCATCAACCGCGGGCTGGAGATCGACAGCGAGCTGGTGGAGTGCCCCCGCTCGCGCATCTTCAAGCAGATGGAGAATGGCACGTATGTCCGGAAGGCCGTGATCAAGCGAGCCTTCAACCTTTTGCCGTTCAGAGAGGAATAGTTCCATGAGAAAGATCGTGAATGCACTTCTCCCCGGTCGCGGTGACCAATATAGGGGGGAAGTTCTTTTTTCTGAGGAGAAGATCCTGGCTGTCGGGCCCCACATCGAGGCTCCCGAGGCGGAGGTCATCGACGCCCGGGGCGGCCTGGTCGTCCCCGGTCTGGTCGATGTCCACGTCCACCTGCGCGACCCCGGCTTCACCGCCAAGGAGACGATCGTCACGGGCACGAGAGCGGCGGCCGCGGGCGGTTTCACCACCGTCTGCGCCATGCCCAACCTCAACCCCTTCCCCGACGATGCGGACACCGTCGGCCCCTACCTTCAGCGCCTGAAGGACGAAGCCGTCATCCCCGCCCTGCCCTACGCCTGCATCACCAAGGGGGAGAGGGGAGAGGAGCTGGTCGACTTCAGAGCCCTCAGGGAGCGCTGGGGCATAAGGCTCTTCTCCGACGACGGCGGGAGGGGCATCCAGGATGAGAGGATCCTGGAGCGAGCCCTCCGGGCGGCCGCCGAGCTGGATGTGATCCTCTGCTTCCACTGCGAGCTCCTGAGCCTGCGCCCGGCGGGCGCCTTCATGTTCGAGGGCGAGCGCTCCAGGCAGCTGGGCTACACCGACCAGGTGCCCGACGCGGATGAGAGCGCCTATGTAAAGATGGTCTGCGACCTGGCTAGGAGGATTCCCGCCCGAGTCCACATCTGCCACGTGTCCGCCGCCGATTCAGTCAAATATATAAGAGATGCTAAAAAGGCTGGAGCCAGGATCACCGCCGAGGCTTCCTGCCACCACCTGACCCTGACGGAGTGGGACTTCAAGGATAGCAACGACAAGATGAACCCGCCGCTGAAGTCCGAGGCCGACCGCCAGGCGGTCATCGCCGCCCTGCTGGATGGCACCATCGACTTCATCGCCTCCGACCACGCGCCCCACACGGTCCAGGAGAAGGCTAAGCCCCTGCCCGAGGCGCCTAACGGCATCGTCTCCTCCGAGACCTCGTTCCCCATTCTCTACACCCGGCTGGTCGAGAGGGAGAAGCGGCTGAGCCTGAACCAGCTGATCGAGCTGATGTCGTCTAAGCCGGCGGAGAGGTTCAACCTGGGGCGGATCGGCCGGCTCGAGCCGGGCTGTCCCGCCGACCTGGCCATCTTCGAACGGGGGTCGTTCACCATCGACCCCGAGAGGTTCGAGTCGAAGGGTCGCAACACCCCCTACGCGGGGGAGACGGTGAGCCTCAGCTGCACACAGACCATCAGCCGCGGCCGGACCGTCTACGAGAGGAGGAGAGGATGAAGAGAAATCTGCTGCTTGAGGATGGCTCGCTGTTCGTCGGCGAGGCCATCGGCTCGGAGAGGGCCGACGTCCTGACCGAGGTCGTCTTCAACACGGCGATGACGGGCTATCAGGAGATCATCACCGACCCCTCATACAAGGGTCAGGCGGTGGCCTTCACCAATCCCCTGATCGGCAACTACGGCATCAACGCCCGCGACAGCGAGAGCCTGGGCATCCACCTGGATGGCGTGATCGTCTCCTCCTGCTGCCCCCGCCCCTCCAACTGGCGCTCCTACATCGGCCTCTCCGACTGGCTCAGAGCCAGCGGCATCCCCGGCATCGAAGGCGTGGACACCAGAGCCCTCGCTCTCCTCATCCGCACCAAGGGCACGATGCGCGGTCTGATCATCGACGGGGAGATCGACGTGGACAGCCAGCTGGCGCGCCTGCGTGCCTACCGCTATCCCACCGACCAGATCGCGAGGGTCTCCACCCCGCGGGTATATTCCATCCCGTCCGATGGGCCGCGAATCGCTCTATTGGATATGGGCTGCAAGCTATCCATCATCGAGTGTCTGACCAAGCGCGGCTTCGCCCTGACCGTCTACCCCTATGACACCCCAGCCTCCACGATTTTAGCCGCCCACCCCGAGGGCCTATTCATCTCCAACGGTCCCGGCGATCCCGCCTCCATCCCCCAGGTCAGCGCCAACATCGCCCAGCTGATCGAGGCCGGTTTGCCCACCATGGGCGTGTGCATGGGCCAGCAGCTGCTGGCGCTCTCGCAGGGAGCTAGAACCTACAAGCTGAAGTTCGGTCACCGCGGCGCCAACCAGCCGGTGAGAGACCTGGCGACCGGCCGCATCGACATCACCTCGCAGAACCACAACTTCGCGGTGGACGAGCAGAGCCTGGCCGGCACCGGCCTGGAGGTCACCCACATCAACCTCAACGACGGCTCCGTCGAGGGCATCCGCCTGAGGGGTAAGAGGGCCTTCGCGGTCCAGTTCCACCCCGAGGCGGCGGCTGGCCCCCACGACGAGTCCTATCTGTTCGGCCGCTTCCTGGACATGGTCTGCGGCAAGGAGGGTTGGGAGAATGCCTAAGAATAGCGAGATCAAGAAGATCATGGTCATCGGGTCCGGCCCGATCGTCATCGGCCAGGCGGCCGAGTTCGACTACGCCGGCACCCAGGCCTGCCAGGCCCTGAGGGAGGAGGGCTATCAGGTCGTTCTGGTCAACCCCAACCCTGCGACCATCATGACCGACGCCAAGATCGCCGATGCGGTCTACATGGAGCCTCTGGATACCGAGAGCGCGGAGCGCATCATCTACCGCGAGCGCCCCGATGCGATCCTGGGCACCCTCGGCGGCCAGATCGGCCTCAACCTGACCGTGGCTCTAGCCAAGGAGGGGATCCTGGATAAGTACGGGGTCAAGGTCATCGGCACCGACATGGATGCCATCGACAAGGCCTCCGACCGCGAGCGCTTCAAGGAGCTGATGGCCCGCCTGGGCGAGCCAGTGGCTCCCAGCGAGGAGGTCAGCACCGTCGAGCAGGCCCTGGCGGCGGCCCAGGATATCGGCTATCCCGTGGTCGTGCGCCCCTTCTACACCCTGGGTGGCACCGGCGGCGGCTTCGCCAAGGACCCCGAGGAGCTCAGGGATATCGCCGAGTCGGGTCTCTCCGTCTCCCCCGTCCACCGCTGTCTGGTCGAGCGGAGCCTGACCGGCTGGAAGGAGATCGAGTACGAGGTCATGCGCGACCAGAGGGACAACGCCATCGTCGTGTGCGCCATGGAAAACGTCGACCCCGTCGGCATCCACACCGGCGACTCGGTCGTCGTCGCCCCGCTGCAGACGCTGACCGACCGGGAGAATCAGCTCCTGCGCGACGTCTCCCTGAGGATCATCCGAGCGCTCGGCATCTGCGGTGGCTGCAACGTCCAGCTGGCTCTGAATCCCCAGAGCTTCGAGTACTGCGTCATCGAGGTCAACCCTCGCGTCTCCCGCTCCTCCGCCCTAGCCTCCAAGGCGACCGGCTATCCCATCGCCCGCATCTCCGCCAAGCTGGCGGTCGGGCTGAACCTGGACGAGATCGTCAATCCGGTCACCGGTTCGACCTCGGCCGACTTCGAGGCGGCGATCGACTACGTGGTCACCAAGTTCCCCCGCTTCCCCTTCGACAAGTTCGAGGACGCCGACCGGCGCCTCGGCACCCAGATGAAGGCCACCGGCGAGACCATGGCCCTGGGCCGCACCCTCGAGGAGAGCCTCAACAAGGCCATCCGCTCCCTGGAGAACAAGTGCGACAGCCTGGAGGATGCCTCCCTGGCAAATCTCTCCATCGGCCAACTGCTGGCTAGGATGGACGAGAAGGACGACCGCCGCCTCTGGGTCATCGCCGAGCTCTTCCGCCGCGGCTACGATGAGACCGCAGTCCACGAGCGGACCGGGATCGATATGTTCTTCCTCGATGCGATCGAGAATATCGTCCGCATGGAGTCCGAGCTGAAGAACAATCCTGAGGATATCCAACTTCTAAGTAAAGCTAAGAGGATGGGCTTTGCAGACAGCCAGATCGCCCGCCTGACCCACCACAGCTTCGACCAGGTCCGCCACCTGGAGCGGGAAAACGGGATCGTCCCCGCCTTCAAGATGGTCGACACCTGCGCCGGCGAGTTCACCTCGCTGACTCCCTACTTCTACGCGACCGCCTGCGGCAGAAACGAGATCGAGCCGGCCAGGGGGAAGAAGGTCCTAGTCATCGGCTCGGGCCCCATCCGCATCGGCCAGGGCGTCGAGTTCGACTTTGCCACCGTCCACTGCGTGAGCGCCCTGAAGGAGCTAGGCTACACCGCCATCTGCATCAACAACAATCCCGAGACCGTCTCCACCGACTTCACGGTGGCCGACCGCCTCTACTTCGAGCCTCTGGACCTGGAGAGCGTGCTCAACGTCATCGAGTTTGAGAAGCCTCTGGGCGTGGTGGTCCAGTTCGGCGGCCAGACCGCCATCAACCTCGCCCGGGCCCTGGTCGAGCGGGGCATAAAGATCCTCGGCACCGACATGGACGGCATCGACGATGCCGAGGACCGCGCCCGCTTCGAGGCGCTGATGGAGCGCATGGGCATGCCCCGGCCCGAGGGCGACACCGCCTTCACCCCCGAGGAGGCCATCGCCATCGCCCACCGCATCGGCTACCCCGTCATCGTCCGCCCCTCCTACGTCCTGGGCGGCAGAGCCATGCAGGTGGTGAGAAACGACGAGCAGCTGCGCCAGTACGCCACCACGGCGGTCAGAGAGATTACCCACGACTCCCCCATCCTCATCGACCAGTACATCCAGGGCCGCGAGGTGGAGATTGACGCCATCTCCGACGGCCAGGACGTCCTGATTCCCGGCATCATGTCACAGGTCGAGCGGGCCGGCATCCACTCGGGCGACTCGATCTCGATCTATCCCCCTCTGGGCCTATCGAAGGCGGTGACCGACAGGATCGTCGAGTATGCGACCGCCATCGGCAGGAGCATGCGCATCGTCGGCCTGTTCAACATCCAGTTCGACGTCTCCCACGAGGGTGAGGTCTACATCCTCGAGGTCAACCCCCGCTCCTCGCGCACCGTCCCCTTCCTCTCCAAGGTCACCGACATCCCCATGTGCGAGATCGCGACCCGCTGCATGATGGGCGAATCCTTGAAGGACCAGGGCCTGACGCCGGGTCTGGCCCCGGTCACCCCGGGCTGGATCTCGGTCAAGTGCCCGGTCTTCTCCTTCAGCAAGCTCCGCTCGGTCGACACCACCCTCTCCCCCGAGATGAAGTCGACCGGCGAGAGCTTCGGTGCGGATGAGACCTTCGCCAAGGCCCTGCGCAAGGCTCTGATGGGCATGGGCGTGAAGGTCCCCTTCACCGGCAACGTCCTCTTCACCGTCGCCGACGAGGACAAGGACGAGATGCTCCCAATCGCCCAGGGCTTCTACAACATGGGCTATGGCATCTACGCCACCCCCGGCACCGCCGACTTCCTCAGAGAGAACGGCATCAACGTCTTCTACTCCTCCAAGGTCGGCGACCCGAAGAACCAGGGCTATCCCGACTGCTTGGAGCTGCTTCGCTCCTCCAAGGTCACCTTCGTCATCAACACCCAGCCCTTCCAGGACCGCCGCGCCTCTCTGGATGGCTTCCTCATCCGCCGCGTAGCCTGGGAGAACGGCGTCTTCTGCATGACCTGCCTGGATACGGCCTCCGCCCTCTTGGAGGTTCTGAGGGACAAGAGCTTCATCGTCCGGCCCCTGGGCGAGAGGAGGGAAGCATGAACAACCGCCTCCTAACGAGCCGGGTGCTCAGGGTCGAGCCCCTCACGACGACAGTCTTCACCCTCGAGATGGAGACCGACCAGCCGGTGAGCGTCCAGCCCGGCCAGTTCATGATGGTCGAGGTCCCCGGCCACTTCCTCCTCAGGCCCTTCGCCCCGATATCCTGCGAGGGGAGGCGGATAACCTTCGCCATCCAGAGGGTCGGCGAGGGCACCGAGATCCTCGCGGGCCTCGAACCCCACACGCCCCTGATGCTGCGCGGCCCGCTGGGTCGGGGCTTTCCTGCGGTGGAGGGCCCTCTGGTCCTGATCGGCGGTGGGGTCGGCGTCGCCCCCCTTCTGGCGGTCGCCAGCCAGCTAGAGGATCACAGCGGGCCGGTCCGCGCCTTCCTCGGCTTCAATCGGGCTGCGGATGTGATCCTCAGGGAGGAGTTCGAGCGCGCCGGGGTGGAGACCACCATCTGCACCATGGACGGAAGCCTCGGCTATCGGGGCAATCCCGTCGCGGCGGCCACCGCCGAGGTTCCCTCCGGCTGGACCGCCTTCGCCTGCGGACCCCAGCCGCTATTGCAGGCAGTCAAGGGAAAGTTCGCTAGGGTCTATGTCTCCTTAGAGAGCCACATGGGCTGCGGCTGGGGCGTGTGCAACGCCTGCCGGGTAGACCGACCCGAGGGGAGGGGCACCCTCAAAATCTGCGAGGATGGCCCCGTGTTCGACGCTGAGGAGGTGGAGCTGAAATGAGCGATCTGACGACGGAACTCTGCGGTCTGAAGCTGTCCTCACCCCTATTGACCGCCTCAGGTTGTGCGGGCTATGGCCAGGAGTTTTTCCAGGTGGTCGACAGCAGATGTCTCGGCGCTTTCGTCACCAAATCCGCCACGCTCCATCCTCGCGATGGAAACGAGGGTTGCAGGGTTGCTGAGACCCCTGCCGGCATGCTGAACAGCATCGGTTTGGCCAACCCCGGCATCGAGCGGGTCATGGCGGAGGAACTGGATAATCTTCAGGGGAGGAATCTCCCCATCATCCTGTCCATCGCCGGCTTTTCGCCCGAGGAGTACGCTTCCTGCATCCGCATCGCGGAGGCTCACGGGGGCTTTGACATGTACGAGCTGAACCTCTCCTGCCCCAACGTCGGCGACCACGGTCTGGCTCTGGCCTCGACCCCGGAGGGCATCCGGACGATCATGAGCCAGGTCAGAGGTCTGACCAGGCGTCCGCTCCTGGTCAAGCTAAAGCCCGAGGTGGCCGACATCGCCCTGATCGCCCGGACGGCCCAGGACTGCGGCGCCGATGGCCTGGTCTGCTGCAACACCTATACGGGCATGCGGATCGACATCGCTAGAGGCCGGCCGGTCATGGCCAAGTGCATCGGCGGCTTCTCCGGCCCCGCGGTCTTCCCCATGGCGGTCAAGAACGTCTTCTTGGTCAGCCAGGCCGTCAGCATCCCCGTGGTGGGCGTGGGCGGCATCGCCAGCGCCCGCGACGTGGTCGAGATGATGATGGCGGGAGCCAGCGCCGTCCAGATCGGAGCGGCCGCGCTGAGGCAGCCCGAGGTCTTCATGAAGATCCACAGAGATCTCGAGGCGCTTCTAGCCAAGCTGAGAGTAGAGAGGATTCAAGATATCATCGGGAGGGTTCACAGACATGATTGATACGCGCACCATCGTCGCACTCGATTTCCCCAGCGGCCAGAAGGCGCTGGATTTCCTCAAGCAGTTCACGCACCCCATCTGGGCCAAGGTCGGCATGGAGCTCTTCTATGCCGCCGGTCCGGACATCGTCAGCCAGATCAAGGCTCTGGGCCATCGGGTCTTCCTCGACCTGAAGGTCAACGACATCCCCAACACAGTCAAGGGCGCCATGCGCGACCTGGCCGGCTACGGGGCCGACATGGTCGACCTGATGTGCCTGGGCGGCTCGGCCATGATGCGGGCCGCCATCGAGGGTCTGGCGGAGGGTTCCAAGGGTAAGGCCCGGCCCCTCTGCCTCGGTGTGACCGTCCTGACCTCGCTGGATGAGAAGGCGCTGAGAGAGGAATTAAATATCGGTGTTTCACCCCTCGTCGAGGTGGAACATCTCGCTAGGCTCGCCAAGGATTGTGGCCTGGATGGCTGCGTCTGCTCCCCCTACGAGGCCGGCGCGGTCAAACGGGCTGGCGGTTCTGACTTCCTGGCGGTGACCCCGGGCATCCGCTTTGCCACCGACGCCAAGGGCGACCAGAAGCGGGTCGCAACCCCGGGCTTTGCCAAAGCGCAGGGGGCCGACATGATCGTCGTCGGCCGCTCGATCACCAGCGCCGCCGATCCGTTGGCGGCCTATGCTGAGGCGGAGCGAGAGATGGAGGAATAGCATGGAACAGTTCAAGTGTGATTTCGTCGATTTCGCCCTGGAGATCGGCGCGCTGAAGTTCGGAGATTTCACCCTCAAGTCGGGCCGGCGCTCGCCCTTCTTCTTCAACGCCGGCTCCTTCAATACCGGCCGCTCCCTCGCCCGCCTGTGCGAGTTCTACGCGAGAGCCCTGATCCACCAGGATCTGAAGGTCGACACCATCTTCGGCCCGGCCTACAAGGGCATCCCCCTGGCGGCTGGCACCGTGATGGAGTATTCCCGCCTGACGGGCCAGGACCTGGCCTACTCCTCCATGCGCAAGGAGGAGAAGGACCACGGTGATAAGGGCATCTTCCTGGGCCACAAGATCGAGGCCAGCGAGCGGGTCCTCATCCTGGATGATGTGGTGACCTCCGGCATCTCCGCCCAGGGCAGCATCGATGCCCTGCGCCAGACCGGCTGCACCATCGTCGGCATCGAAGCGGCTCTAAATCGATCTGAGAAGGGTCTGGACTCCGACCTCTCGGCCTTGGCTGAGCTCAGCGAGAAAAACGATATCACCGGCTTTGCCATCGTCTCCCTGCCCGAGGCGGTCGCCTATCTGAGAGAGTTGCGCCCCGACGTGCTGACCGCTGAGCAGCTGAGGGCGATCGAGCAGTACTTCGCCACCTACGGCGCTACTCGCTAGCCGCCTGAGCGACCATCAAAAGATATTTGCTATACACCGCCTGAACCCTCTCCACGTCTTCCTCCAGCGAGAGGTTGTCGTCGCCCTCGAGGCGATAGATGAGGCAGCCGTCGGCATTCTCCGCCTGCTCGATGGGCCGGAGGGATTTGAGGACCAGATAGAGGTCATCGGGATCGATGCCCAGGCTCTCGAAGTCGGAGATCTCATCGCCGGGGATGACGGCGAGCTGCTCGAAGAACAGGTCGTTCCCATCCTGGTCCTTCAGACGAACGGGGAGGAGATTATCCATATCGGTCACGATCTCCCTCAGCGAGGGCTCATCGGCGGCGGTCTCGACGCTCGCACCCGTGAGGGCGGCGAGATAGCGCTCGGTGATCTTCTCGATGATGGCAGGGTTGTCCTCATAGGCCTCGCGGTCCTGGCCGTCGGGATCTCTAGAGACCCGCAGGACGAAGGCCTGATTGTCCGAGCAGCTCTCCTCATCCAGGGGATGGACGACGACATAAAGCCAGCCGGGCTTGATTCCCAGCTCGCGCCATCCCGGCAGGGTCGTGCCGCTGGTGATGAAGATCTGCTCGAAGCGAGCAGGGTTTCCATCCTCATCCATCAGAGTCAGGATGTTGTCATCCTCCGGATCGAGGAGCTGCCGAAAGAAATCGCTGCTCCCTCCCGTGACATTCTTCAGTATCTTACCCATCCGCCCAGCCTCCTATCCTCGGCCTAAAAGGGTATCAGATTTACGTGGACATCAAAGATAGGAGAGGGCAACCCTCTCCTATCTTTCGCTATCGGTTGAAAACTGATTGATCTGCTCTACTACCAGGTCTGGACCTGGTTGTAGGTGTAGGTGCCGTCGGCGTTCTCCACCCGCTCGTAGGTGGCCCAGTCGCGACCCTGAGGGCCGCGCGAGGCGATCTGGATGTAGGTGACGCCGCGGCGGGTGAGGAACTTGACCGCATAGATCTGACCGTTCTCGACGATGTTGATCTCGGTCTCTTCGGCTCCGTCGTCATTCTCCCGCTCCAGCTCGTAGGACTCCACCACGCGGCCATTCTCCACCGCGGTGTAGACATAGCTCTCCTCGCGCTCGAAGTCCTCTATCTCGATCTCGCGCTTGGCGGAGACGAAGCTGCGGCGGGTCTCGCCGGTGAAGATCTTCACCTCGAGAGAAGACTCCTCCTCGTCCCAGCCCTCGCTCTCGGACTCGCTCTCCGCGATGAAGGGGAGCTCCTGGTCACCGACGAGGACGATGCCATTCATGAAGGATTCGGACTCCATCTCGTCCCAGTCGTCGTGCTCGGTGTGGTTGAAGGAGTTGTAGTAGAAGGTCATCCGACTGGTCTCATCCACATCGTCGAGGTAGGTGACGACCTCCATGTGCTCGTACTCGGGGCGGTCGGAAGCCTGAGCGGTCACCTTGATGGAGTCGGCGGTGTTGAGGAAGAACAGCTCGATCTGCTCAGCGCGGTCGAGGATATTCTGGTGGGCGGGGTCGATGGCGCGATTGACGATGCCGAGGCTGGGGAGGAGGGAGGAGGCGGTCACCATCTGGAAAGCGACCTGAGACTCGGCCTGAGCGGTCAGGTCACCGTTGGTGCCAGAGCTGTTAGGGTTGCTTCCGGTTCCCTTGCAGCTGGCCAGGGACAGGGTGGTGCCCAGCAGGGCGATGGCGGCGATGATCTTGTTTCTCATATCTTGATGCTCCTTGTTTCTCTCTTGCAGGTCTTTCTTCCTGCCTGCACCCTATATACCGACCAGCAGGTGAGTTTATTGGTGAATTTAAAAATTTTTTTCGGACTTGTTCTAAGCCTCTGAAATCGAATGGACTCGCTACTTCTATCTATATAGAAGAAAACCCACGAAAGACTCACTTAAACTGTGCACTCGACTCCAGGGAAAGCCTGTGTCAAAAGTGTATTTTTTAGAGAAACCAAATACTAATTTCATACTATCTGCACACCTCGAATATGCCCAAATACTATCTGCACACCTGGGCCCCTCTGCCGCTTACAATACACACCCGAGAAAATCGGGGCTGAAAATCAACAATCTACACAGGTAAATGAGATGTTTTTAATCAGTTTAAGCCACGAAAAGGCCGTCTTTGAATATCAAAAATTTTGCTCTTGAAAATACTAATTTGCTACTATCTGCACACTTTGAATATGTCCAAATACTATCTACACACCTGAAAAATGGGCTGAAACTCAGTTTCTTACAATACACACCTAGGGCCACGAGACTCAAACTGACAATCTACACAGGTAAACGACATCTTTCAGAACGTTTTGGGCTCATTTTAAGAGTTCAAAACATCGAATTATGAAAATACTAATTTTCTACTATCTGCACACCTACTTCTGTGACTCAGTTTCTGAATCTCCACTTAAAAAGGCTGCAACAGACTTCGGGCAGAGAGCCCAAACTCCGCTGTAGCCTCTCAAGCTATCTAGGGCCGATACTCCAGCTCGCCATAGGTGTAGACCCGAGGGTCGAGCTCGACCAGGATAGGATTGCGATAGGAGATCTCCCCATCCTCGCCCTCGAAGGCGAGCTTCATGCTCGTGGAAGTCTCATCGAAGATGGTGTAGGACCACTCGAGCTCTCGCCCTTCGGACACCTCGATGTCGAAGGTCTTCTCGGTCTGGCCGTGCTCGCTCTCCAGCTGGAAGCTAATCTCGGTCAGCTCGCGGCCGCGGGCATCGCGCTGGATGAGGGAGAACTCATCCTCGGACTCGCTGCCCTCGCTCTCGTTGGTCTGAGCGATGGTCACCGAGGTTCCGTCGGCGCTGATCAGCGTGACCTCGATCTCGCTCTCACTCTCGCCGGGCTCATACTCCTGCTCGCTCTCGATGCGGACAGTCTGCAGGCGCTGGCCATCCAGAGTGGTGGTGTAGCCCTGGATCAGCGTCTCATCCTCGTCCTGCAGCGGTGCATCGTAGTAGAACTTGAAGTCGGCGATCTGGATGCAGTAGGGCATCGAGGGGTCGTCGGAAGCGATAGGGGTGTAGACGAAGCCGCTAGCGGAGTAGGACTCCAAGGTGGCAATCATCCCGTAGTGGCTATCGAAGGCGGCACAGATCTGCTCAAACTGCGTCTCGCTGACCTGCCGGGCACGCCTGACAGCTGCGGCCTGAGTATCGCTGCCCGTTGAGCCGATGAAGCTCATGCCGGCTAGAACCTCATAGGAGGCCGCCTGAATCCTGGTGTCGCCCAGAGGAATCACGACCTGGCCGCCTCCGCTGCTGCCGACCGAGGGTTGGCCGCCTCCGCCCGCGCCGAGGCCGAAATAGGTGCCGAGACCGATGGAGAGAACCGCCACGATGCCGAAAGCCGGGGCGCCCACCATGAAGGAGGGGCGACGATACCAGGGTTTCTTCGACGTCTTCTTCACCTTCTCCTCGATGCGGTAGCGCTCGAGGATCGAGGCGGCGGTGGTCTTGATCTCCACCCGCTGACTCTCCTCGCGGATGAGCCTTTCGATGTCGTTCTCGTTCATCTCAGATCACCCAATCCTTTCTGCAGCTTGGCGATGGCACGGTTGTACTTCCAGGTCACAGTCCCCAGCGGAAGCGACATCATCTCGGCAATCTCCCGGTGCTTGAGCTCATCCACGACGTGCAGGATCACGATTTCGTACTCATCGTCATCCAGGAGCTTGCGCATGCGCTCAAAGAGGTCGGAACCCAGATTGTCAGTCGCGGAGATGGACCCGTGGAGGTTCTCGTCCAGCTCGACGGAGCGCTGCTCGCGCTCGAGGATATTGAGAGCGAGATTGCGCGCCATCTTGACCAGCAGACCGACGACCCCGCGGTCCTCCTCGATGCGGTCGAGCATCTCCAGGAAACGGATATAGACATCCTGCATGACATCCTCGGAGCGGGCGTTGTCCTTCAGGACCGCCTTGGCTGCGAAGAAGACCATGCGCTTGGTCTGCTCGTAGAACGGCTCGAAGCCGTCCATATCACCGCTCTTCATGGCGCGCAGAGCACTCAGTATCTCATCGCTGGACATTCTGCCTCCACCCCTTATACAGTTCAGCTTCATATTTTATTGGCAAGATTGCATTTCTTTCGAATAAAAATAAGCAACCTTTGCTTTTCAGGTAAAGGTTGCTTAGGCTAATAGGCTCAGAGAGATAATTTATATATATAGCTTTAGTCTCAGTCGAGATACTTCTGGCGAATCCGCTGTTTGACACCCTCATCGATGTGGAGAATCTCAGTCAGGTAGCGGTCCATTCCGCCGTAGGCGTTGTCGATCCGCTCCAGGGCTGCCTCCAGCCAGCAGCGCTTGACGCTGGCTAGCAGGCACATGTTCCGAATCAGCCGCTCGTCGGCGATGCCGGCCGCCCTGAGCTTCTCGGCCCGCTCCTGGCACTTTCCCACCAGGTAACCCGCGCTGGCCTCGTAGTCATCCAGGATTGTCTCTCGATCGACGCCGAGGATGGAGAGGATGTAAGCCGCCGCCATGCCGGTGCGGTCCTTGCCGTCGGCGCAGTGGAAGATCAGAGGACCCTCGGCATCTGCCACCAGGTTGAGGAACTCGGTGTAGGCACACCGATTGGACTCCATCTCCACGTAGTGCAGATAGAGGTTCTTCATCCCCTCGATGGCATCGCCGTCGGGATGGAGGGAGTAGAGGCGGCGATAGTGCCAGCTGATCTCAGGGTCATTCTTGGCAAAGGCGGGAGGCTGCACGGTCGAACCCATGAGAATCTTGGAGGTGATGGGGATGAGAACCAGGCGGCAGCCGGGGATGGCCACGTCGGGCTTCTCCTCGGTCTCCTGCTCGCTCCTGAGGTCGATGTCATAGCGGAGCTGGAGCTGCTCCGCTAGAAAGGCGACATCGTCCTCCTCGAGGAAGGAGAGGGAGTCGGAGCGGTAGATGAGCCCCGTCTTCACCTTCTTTCCCTCCAGGCCGATATAGCCTCCTAGATCGCGGGTGTTCCTAGTTCCCCTCAGGGGGATTCTCTCGCTGTATGACATGATGACCTCCAGATGCGTGCAGCAGAAAATTCTACATGAAGAGAAGCGGTCATCGGACCGCGAAACGAGCTAGGTTATCTACTTGCCGCCAAGATAGTACTTGGCAATCTCAAACAGGTAGTCGAGCGTAAAGAGCCCTTTACCGATACAGATGGAGACGTACTGGCCGTTGAGACAGTCGAAGTTATCGAAATTCATGTAGTCCTTGAACACCTCGTACTTGGTCAGGCCGTACCTGCTGATGCTCTCGGCCACATCCTTCCGGTCGTAGGCAAAGTCCGCACCGACCTCGAAGGGCAACTTAGCCACGTAGACAGCATCGGCGTTGAGCGCCCCACCGCAGAAGAAGTTCAGAGTGTGTGCGGTCTCGATGTTTCCAACGACACGCCTTTCCCGGTGTCCCCTGACCGAGACGATCCTAGTGGAGGACAGGCCGCTGTCCACGCCGTTGAAGATGGCGATCTCGCGGCCGACGATCGAGGTGTAGTTCTCGGTGGTGACGGTGAAGAACTTTCGCTCGCTGTAGTCGAAGAGCGCGTGAGGGCAGGCGATGCGCAGCTCCTCGCCGTTCGCCAGCTGGATCCACACAGCGAAGATGTCCTGCTCGTACATCTCGTAGAAGAAGACGCGGTTCGCCTTAACCCGGCCCGTCTCGAAGTCCCAGGCCAGAGCGATATCGCCGACCTTGACCTCATCGGCCCGCTTGGTCGAGCCGTCGGCCATCAGGACAGGAGCATCCGCAAAGATGCAGCCATCGCCTCCGCCGCCAGAGCTGCCACCATAATTGAAGGTGATGGTGATGCTCTTGCTCTCCAGAATCTCCAGACCGAGATTGAGGTCGATCACGAGAGTTGTCTCACTGATAGACGTCGTCTCGCCGCCAGTAACCTCGACCTCAAAATTGTTCTTAGCCTCAGAACTAGTGGTTGTGAAACCATACTTAGAAGCCAGTTGGGTCAGGTTCAAAGTGGCACCGATCTTTTCGGTCAGCTGAACGTCAGCCACCGCTGCACAGTTGTTACCCGCTTTGAGAGTCACAGCGATGGAAATATCTTCGACGCCAGAATCGTAGGTCTGTGTCTTAGCCAGAAGATAGCCCCCGCTCGCCTCGTCGTAGGTAATGACAAAGTCGTAGCTCGAAGCCGCACTGTCTATCAGCATATCGGACATCGTGACCCAGCTCTTGCCATCCTTCTGGAACAGATAGACAGGGACGGAGATACCAGCGAAGTAGGCATACTTCTGTCCGCTGTCGTCGCCGGCGATGGTGTAGGAGTGAGTCGTCGCATCGTAGTCGATCTTCCTGAGCTCGAAGTTTCCCTCACCGAAGTCGTCGGGGCGCTCGTTATCCACATTGAAGTAGGAATAGTAATTCGTCCCATCGGTGTAGATGCCCGAACCGATCTTTCCATCCAAAGGTTTGAGACCGCCATCCAGATGGTCATTGGTGTAGGCGACGCCATTGGCGATGAGGGGATAGACGTAGTAGCTGGCCACACCCCATCTGCTACTCCAGGAGTTGACGTAGTGGAAGTTGGCGAGCTGACCCTTGGACATGAGCGTGACCTGCCCCTTCTCAGCCGCAGCGAGAACGGAGGCGAGAGCCCGATCCGACAGGTTGAAATATCCTCCAAGGAAGGTGACCTGATCAACCTTGGCACTCCCCTCGGGATACTCGAACCTGATGTCGCCCATGACCGTGATCAGCGACTGCTCCTTGCCCCTGAGATCGGCCATGATGTGACCGGCGGTGGTGGAGCCGAGGTTGGAGATGTTGTCGGCCACGGCCGTGGAGAAGAGCTTGGAAGGAGCGACGATGCCGCAGGGGTCGACAGAATTGCAGCGGAAGATGATGTTGGAATCCTTATCGGAATAGAAGTTGAGACCGGGATTGAGCTGGAACTGGTGGTCGATGTAGAGATCGCAGTTATCCAGGGTGATATCGCTGTTGCCCGGCAGCTCCCAGAGGAACTCGGCCGAGTCGATCGAAGCCATTGATACTTTCATTGCGAGCGAGCCGAGTGTCATGAGGCAGTCGTGGAAGGAGAAGTACTCGCGATACTGGGTGTCCCACACCCGGTAGGCATTCAAGCTTCCGCGGGGAGCAGGAATCATATTGTGGCGGAAGTCGAGGTACCCGGGGGAATTGGCATCTTTAGACTCTAGGATCAGCATGGCTGCGGTCTCATCCGAATCCGCAGGCAGGGGTTTGCCGATGAAAGGCACATCGACCACCACACCCTGGCTGCTGGTTCCCGCCGACATGACTGCGGTCATCTCCGCGCCGGCGTAGAAGCGGATATTCGCATCCAGAGCAGGGAAGCCATAGAAGGGGAAGGGATTCACATAGTAGGAACTGGCGGTCAACAGCTGCGAACCTCCACCGTTGTAGACCGACATCTTCACCTTGATGTAAGCGCCGCTATCGACCACGACCATACCTTTCTTGGTGGAATCGGTCAGAAGGCCATATAACTCAAGGTTCGAACCGGGCTCGACGATCAGATTGTGTCCGTTGAGATCCAGAGCGAAGTTATCGCTAGCGAGATCGCAGTAGATACCATTGCCGACCAGGGAGGAACAGCCGCCAATCTGGAGAGTCGACCCGTTGGAGATGACCAGATCATCCTGGAGGACAAGGGTAAAAAACTTGGAGTTAGAGCGAATGACCCGTCCGTCATTCTGGCTAGGCAGAAAGACGCTAGAGTTCCAAACATCCCCCCTTCCTTCTTTATCTTTACCATAGACCTGCAGCGAGTAGGTCGCACCGTCGTCCAGAGCGGTGGTGGCGAGGTTCAGGGTGTACTGGCCATCGCCGGTATTCTTAGCCGAGGAGCTGTACTTGAAGACCTTGATCCCGCCGATATCGACGGTGTCCTCCTTCAGATCTAGGCTGCTGCTGGCCGTGAAGACGTTCTGGGAACTATCGGTATAGGAATAGCTGTCCAGAGGAGTGAAGGCTACGTACAGGGTCATGTCGGAATCGACGCTGGTGTAGAAGTTGTAGGCCGTGGTGCAGGAGGCATCGGTGTAGTAGCCATCGAAGGCATAACCCTCTTTTGCGGGAGTGGTCTCGATGGCCTCCGGGGTGAACTCCGCCCCCTCCTGGAAGCCGATTGCCTCGGGCAGGGTGGTGGTCTTCGAATCGCTGGAGGTCGCGTTGCCCTCAGCGAAGGTCACGGTGTAGTCGTAGCCCTCTGCAGGAGCGACCGAGGAGATGGTGCCATCCTCCAGGACGCCGTAGTCGGCAAATGAAAAGCTGGCGTGCGCTAGGGGCAGGGACAGGCCCGCCACGACGGTGCCGCCGACCAGCGAATTGATGAGAATCCTCTTATTCATACTTCACCTCCCTGACATTCAGACCGATGCTGAAATCCAACGTCTTGACCTCTTCGAGGTTGAACTCCTCGCCGACAGGCAGGGCGAAGATCAGATCGAACTTCTGATCCGCGCTGATGCCCAGCTGGAAGAACTGAGCGAGGTCCGTTCCCTCGTAGAACACCTCGCCGAAACCCAGACCCGTCCGATCGCCGTCGGTCAGCGTACCGAGCGGAGCAATCGCCACACCGGAGCCGTAGGCCGGGGCGACCTCGGTGCCGGTATAGACCAGATAGGCCGCCGCCTCCGCGCTGGCGAAGTTCTTTGCGAACGCCGAAGCATCCGCGGGGACCAGCGAGGCGTACAGCCAGCTGAAAGTGTGGCAGTTCCTCTCGATCCAGGCGGAAGCCTTCTGCGGGTCATAGCCGAAGCTCGCCTTCACGAAGAAGGCGGACTGGTCGGTCTCGGGGATGGGGCTGTCCGCTCCCAGGTTCAGGTCGGCGACAGTCTCGTAGCCGCCGTCAGCGACCGTGGAGGCCCGGGCCGAATCCGCGACGTAGGTCACGCTCTCGGGCAGGCCGATCGGGCGCAGGACGTCGGTGTCGTAGCTGCCCGAATCCGCATCGAAGCCCACGTTGCCCTGGACGGCCTTGCGGCTGCCGAAGATGAACGCGGCCGTGCCCGCGCTGCCGATGGCCAGGGCGGCTAACCCCACGATCAGAGCCATTCTCATCTTAACCATATCTGCCTCCTTATCTCTTGAGCTTCGTCTCGACTAGCGCCCCGACGGAGCGGGGGCGCTCTCCCCGAACAGCGGGGGGACCTGACCCGGAGTCACCGGGCCGTTGGTGATGGTGCGGAAGGGGTGGACACCGGTGACCATGAACACCGCGCGCTGCAGGACCTGGATCAGTGAGCCGGCCTGGCTGCCGATGCTGGGGTCGGGGACGTACTCCAGGGCCCCGGTGACGAAGTCCAGATCGTAGACCTCGGAGGAGTCGAGATGGACCGACTCCCTCTCGTCCACCAGGGTGGACAGGTTGACGCCGCCGCCGTACCAGGCGACCTGGGTGTTGATGTAGTCGTGGCCGTCCGCCTGATAGAGCAGGCCGCGCTGGGACGCCTGCTGGCGGATGACGTCCTTGAGGGGGAAGTAGTCGTCGATGTTGACGCTGATCGAGGGGTCGAGCATGCCGATCTGCTGGAGCAGGGCGGTGATGTTCTCCTCGATCAGGGTCGAGATATCCGCCTCCTCGATGTCCTTGAAGTCGTAGAACCTCGTGTCGCCCTCGAGGGTGAGCTCGACGGGGTAGGAGGTGTGTCCGACCCGGTCGGGGGGCAGGATGTCGACCTGGAACTGATCGAAGACCGTCTGGACCATGGAGGGGGCGCCGTTGTAGAGGTAGCCGCCGTTGAAGGCCGAGTCCAGGGCGATCGAGTAGACGCCCGAGGTGTCGAAGCTGGTATCCCTGACGGTGATGTGGGCGTCGTAGTTGACCATCCCGTCGGCTGCGATCATGCCGGCGGTGTTGTCCAGGCCCTCCTGGACCGACTCCATCGACCTCTTGATGCCGGCGACGTCGCTGATGGTCCCACGCAGGATGCTGTTGTAGGCGGATTCCAGGGTGGCGCCCTCCGTCCCCTCGAAGAAGTCCTCGAAGCTGACTTCGGTCGAGGTCTTCCCGTCGAAGTAGGAGAAAGTCTTGGTGTCGTCGTAGGTGTTGGCGCGGTTGGAGCCGGCGTGGAGGAGGAACTCGGCCGCGTTTCTGAGGGTGCAGTTGTCGATGGTCAAGCCGTCGGCGGAGAAGGCGCGGACGATGTTCTTGCCGTTAGCCAGAATCGAGTTCTGGACGGTCACATCCCTCGCCTCGACATCCAGGACCGTGCCGGTGTAGGTGAGGTTGTAGAGGTTGTCGACATCGTCGACGTTGCGGATGGTGACATCGTCGATGGTCACGCCATCCGTGTCGATGTAGATGCCGCAGTTGTCCTGGCCGTAGGCGGAGACGATGGGGTAGTTGGCCAGGTCGCCCAGACCCATGAAGGGGAGGGGACCCTGAAAGAGGTCCTCCGCGCCCGGGGTCAGCTTGCCGGTCGCCTGATCCACCTTGCCGTGGTTGGGGTAGGCCAGGTTGCTCATGTTGATGTAGAAGCCGTTGCCGTAGAGGTCCGCCTGCAGGTGGATGCCGGCCAGGACCTCGGTGGAGATGGGGACGGCCCCGTTGGGGCGGGCGGCGTTGTACTGCTCGATGAACTCGGTGAAGTAGGTCGTCTCAAAGGTGTAAATCTCATCCTCGAAGGAGAACGACCGGCTGGTGAAGTCGTAGTTTCCAAACAGGGCGGTGTTCTCGGAGATCAGCTCCTGGGAGTAGGCACCATCCTCGTTGCGGACGTAGGTGTCCCTGAGGGAGCCCAGGTTGACCTGGAGGACCGCGGGGCAGGGCGTCTCAGCCCAGTTGGTGCAGTAGAGCAGGTCGGTGTAGCTCCGCACGTTCACGCCGCCCTCGACGACGTTGAACTCGTAGGTGGTGGCGATGGAGGGATAGTCGACCAGGTGGGCAGAGACCGTCGCCAGGCCGGGGCCGAGGACCTTCAGGCTCGCGGTCTCCTCGTCGTAGGCGAGGTTGTCGGAGGTGTCAAAGGCGATGGCGGGGTTATCGAAGTCGCCCAGGATCGACACGTCCAGCTCGAGGGTCGAGGCGACCTTGGTCGGGGCGCCGCTGCCCTGGTAGGCGAACTCGTACTGGCCGTAGTCCAGCTGGCCGTCGACCGAGGCGCCGGAGACGTTGTTGACGGGGTTGATGACGATGGCGCCGGTGGCGTAGAAGACAGCGTTGAAGCTCTTGGAGATGGTGCCCTTGGCGTTAGCGCAGGTGACCACGGCCGAGCCCTCGGTCTCGGGGATCAGGTAGTAGCCGTCGTCGCGCTGCTCGATGGTGGCATCCTCGCAGTCGGCGGGAAGGCTCCAGACGAGCTCGTTGCCCTCGGCTAGGGTCAGGTCCTCGTTGTAGACGCCCTCGGCCTCGAGTCTGTAGTCATCGCCGATGCGGAAGCCCTGGTTGGGGCTGTAGCTCCAGCGGATATCGCTCAGGTCGACGCGGATCTGGCGGTGGAGCACGACGTAGCCGACATAGGAGATCAGAGCCACCAGGAGAGGCACGATCAGCAGGAATATCAGAGTCTTCTTCTTTCCCATGCTACATGGCCTCCATATTCACAAAGAGCCTCCTGAGGCGGCAGGTCAGGATCAGCGGGATGGCGGAGAAGGCGGCCAGGACCAGGAAGATGAAGGCGTAGATGAGCGCGGTGCTCCAGCCCAGGAAGATGCCCAGGAAGCCACCCAGGCTCGCCACCAGAGGGATGAGGATCGAGCAGATCGAGGCCAGGAACGACAAGCGCACGCGCCCGTAGCCCCGGTCGTAGACATCCAGCTCGATGCCCAGGAAGTTCTGGGCCAGGATCAGGAGGAGACCGCCGCCCAGGCAGACGCCGATGCTCGCGCCCGAGAGCTCGCCCAGACCGCCCAGGACGGCCAGGGTCACGATCAGGGAGAAGGCCGAGAGGGCGGAGGGGACGCTGATCTTCGAGGCGATGGTCATCCAGGGGGAGACGGGCAGGGTCTTATAGACCGCCAGGCCCCGGCCCTCGCGGGTCAGCGAGAGGGAGGCGGAGGAGTTGATGATCGAGACGAAGAGGAGGATCAGAGCGACATCGATGATCTCGGTCAGCAGGGGATAGTAGTTGAGGACGACCGACATGTTGGTGCCCAGGATGGCGTTGAAGGCGGAGATGACCACATAGCCCAGGAAGGGCATCATGATCAGCAGCGAGGTGTAGGAGAAGATCGAGGGCGAATCCTTGAACAGGAGGATCAGCTCCTTGCGCAGCAGGTTGGTGAAGGCGGGATAGGTGCGGTTCCTTCTCGCCTTGATCCGGCTGCCCAGACCGCGGTCCCACCTCTGGTAGTACCAGAGGGAGAGGAAGTATCCGCCCGCCGGCAGCGCCAGGCCGCACAGGAGCAGCACCATGATGTTGACGAACTGGTGCGCCCCGCTGATCCACAGGTCGATGAAGTGGTAGACGGGAGGCATGAAGGAGGTGATGTGCTCCAGGTTCTCCATGAAGGCGCCGGGCAGCGCGCCGGAGATGTCGCTCTCCTGCGAGAGCGAGGCCAGGAAGAGGCGCAGGAAGAGGGCGTAGATGAAGCACAGGCCCACGACCACGACCGCCGCCAGCAGGAACTGGATCAGGTCGTGCCCGCGCATCCAGCGGTAGACCCACTGGAAGACGACGGAGAGGATGAGGCTCGCACCGGTCACCATGGTGGGGATCACCAGGCAGTAGATGACGGAGACGACGTAGTAGCCCGCCCCGTAGTCGCGGTTGATACCGAAGACCAGGAGCACGGGCAGAGACAGGAGTGCGCCTTCAGCAATCTGGTAGAGCCAGAGGAAGATGGTCTTTGAGAGAACTATCTCATAAGGCTTGTAAGGCAGAGGGTTCACGATCTCGCGATCGCTCTCGGAATAGAAGGTGCGCCGCGCCCTGAGCGCCCCGTCCACGCAGTTGAAGGCGGCGAAGATGAAGAGGAACAGCGCGATCAGGTAGGGCGCCGAGGAGGAGGCCGCCTCGAGCATCTTGCTGTCGACGGTATAGGTGACGTAGCCGATGAGAGCCGCGATGATGACCGCCCCCAGGACGGTCAGCGCGGCGCTGGAGAAGGTGGTCCACACCGACGCGTCGACGCGCCGGAAGTGGCTGACCACCTCCTTCTTGACCAGTCCCAGCACCCTCATGCCTGAGCCTCCGAATGATGCAGGCAGATGGTGTCGTAGGCGAGCTTGAGATCGGCGAAGGTCTCCCCGCCCCTCAGGTCGACGATGCGAGCCACATTCTCCTGGGCCAGGATGGCGACCCGGTCGCAGCAGCGGGCGACGAACTCGATGGAGTGGGAGGTGATGAAGACCGAGCGGCCCTCCTTGGCCTGCTGGCGCAGGGTGTGAGCCAGCTCGGCGGTCGCGGGGGCGTCCAGACCGATGGTGGGCTCGTCGAGGACCCAGAGCAGGGGATCGTGGACCAGGGCGGACATCAGCGAGATCTTCTGCTTCATACCCAGGGAGTAGTGGCCGATGCGGCGGTCGAGATCGATGGGGTTGAAGTCGAAGCGCGCGACCAGCTCCTGGATGCGGGTGTCGAAGGCCTCGGCGGTCAGACCGAAGGCCGAGGCGATGAAGGAGAGGAACTCGCGGCCGGTCATCATCTCGTAGCAGGCCGGCTCGCTGGGCACGTAGCCCAGAAGCTTCTTGGCCTCGATGGTGTCCTGCTGGATGTCGTGGCCGCCGATAAGGATGCGACCCTTCTTGAAGGGCTTGAGGCCGACCATGCAGCCGATGGTGGTCGACTTGCCGGTGCCGTTGCGGCCGATGAAGCCGAAGACCTCACCGCGCTCCACGGTCAGGTTGAGGTCGCGGATGACGACCTGCTTGCCGTAGGCCTTGGTCAGCTCGCTGATGGCGAGAGCGGGCGTGTTCTCGAGGGTGACGTTGGCGTTCTCCATGAACTAGGCCTCCTCCCGGGGCGTCAGCTGACCGCCGGTGAAACTGTATTCGCGGCCGTCGATGACGACGGACTCGAGATCGTTATAGCTGCCGTCCCTGAGCTGCTCGGGGGTGATGTGCAGAGCGCTCAGGACGAAGCTGGTGCGGGCCTTGCGGCTCTTGTCCAGGCGGCTGGCGGCCACGTCGTAGGTGATGAAGCAGTAGGCCAGGGCGACCAGGGTCATGATGCCGGCGGGGGACTGGAGGAAGACCACGGGATAGCCAAGGACGGGGATGACCTTCCCGTCGAAGTAGCCGATGATGTCATCGTAGGTGAGGTAGGAGGTATAGAAGACGCCGGTGTCGTCGATGTTGTTGGTGTCGCCGCGGGTGATGTAGCCCACGACCTGGCCGTCCTCCTCGACGGTGTCCACGATGCGGTGGACGACGGTCTGGCCGCTGGTCGCCTCGTAGGCGACGACGTCGTAGAGCTTCACATCGGCCGCCGAGTCATACTGCTGGATGCCGATGGTGTCGTAGGCGGAGAACTGATTGTCCAGGTCGTACTGGGACTGGAGCTCCTCGTCGCTCAGATAGGTATTGTTGGGGTTCTTGCTCGACATGGAGTCGGAGGAGATGACCAGATAGGCCTGGTCGCCAAAGGCGAAGCGGTTGCCCGAGACCCGGGTGTAGATCGAGGCGGCCATGAAGCAGATCGCCGCGAGCAGAATCAGGGCGACCAGCGCCTTCCACAGCGCGGAGAACACGCGGATGACGATCCGCTGCTTCTTCGAGCGGCGCAGCGCCTTCGCCACCAGGGCGGGATCGTCCGCACCCTTGGTGATCGCCTCGCTGGTCGCGCGCTTGTAGCGGATGATCGTGACGGTGAAGAGAGCGCAGATCACAACGAGGCAGAAGGCCGCGACGCAGGTGATGATGATCTGTGAGTTGGTCATGAAGCTACCTTCCAATCTCCAGGTGGATGCTGGCGTCGCTCACGAGATCGTGGAGCTCGCCGACCGCCAGGTAGGCCTGGGTGAAGCTGTCGATCGCTCCATCGAGACCGAAGTAGATCTCATCCTCGACGGGGTTGTGGCCGGCGAACTTAGCGCCCCAGCCGAAGCTCATGGTCACGGTCACCGTCTCACCCTCGAGCGCGGTGGTGTAGTGCTCGCCGTCGATGGGGCTGGCCTGGCCCTCGCTGTCGAAGCTCAGAATGTTGAAGTTGGTTCCGGGCTCGAAGGGCAGGACGATATAGCCCTTCTCGGCCGCCTGGACGAGGTTTTCCGAGAAGGTGCCGGTGACCGACAGGAACAGGCCGCTCAGGTCGCCGGTCGCAGCGACAAAGTCGAAGGTGAACGAGGAGTCCAGATCCTCGGTATCCGCGTTCGCGGTGATCTCGCCCAGGTCGTTGACCTTGGTGCCGAAGCGGATCTGGTCGTCGACCACGCGGGCGCTCTCGATCTCGAGGAAGTTGCCCTCAGCATCCTCCGCGCCGACGGTGATGCCACCGACATCGGTGGGGGAGACAAAGTAATCGCCCACCTGCCAAGCCGACACGCCGACACCCACGCAGCCCAGGGCCAGGCCGGTGCAGATCAGACCGGTGGTCAGACCGGTCCGAGTGAATCTCTTAGACATTTCCTATACCTCCTAGAGGGTCGACAGCGCCAGCTGCAGATCGATCTGCGAGCCCGCGAACGCCTTCTCCATCGCATTGAGCTCATCGGTGACGAGACGGAAGTTATCGGGGTTGGGCACGAGGGCGGGCGACTCGCCAGCGAAGAGTCCGTTGTAGTACAGCTGGGGATTCATCCCGTTGAAGAAGCTGCCCCAGACGAACGAGCAGCCGACCTCGGGCGACTCGTAGAGGAAGCGCCCGGTCTCGGAAGAGTAGACGAAGTCGTCGGTCGCAATGGTCAGGCTGACCGGCTCAAACTCGATGTAGGTCCAGCTCTCGCCCTCGCGCTGGCCAATCAGATCGCCTGCGGCCTCCACGGTGGGGAGGGCGCTCTTGAGCGTGATGTCGAACCGGATGGTCGAGTTGAGGTTCTCATCGATGAAGGCGGGCGCGACCGAGAGGTTGAAGACCACGCTGGTCCTGAGGTCTTCCACGCCATCGATATCCACGTATCCGCTGTTGTCACCGGTGCCCAGCAGGGCGATGGAGCTATCCGCCATGGTCGCGGTGAGCGTCCCATAGGGACCCTCTACGGGATCGACGTTGACGTTGCCATCGTTTCTATCGGCCAGCTCACCGTTGGCCAAGAAGAAGAAGCAGAGGCCGACGCCGACCACGGCTAGGCCCGCTCCGACTGCACCCGCAATCATCCAGGTGCTTCTGTGCTTATTGTTTGCCACACATACCTCCTCGAGCTAAAGAATTTTGGAGAAATGAAAAATAAGGATAACTTCGGACTTGCATATTCTTACATTTTATCGATGAGAAATCCAATGACCGGAACCCTCAAAAACCCAATTAGAAAGCGGATAAATCAACAAACCGATATAACTTGTATCCTCAAAGTTGTATTTATCCGACCTGAAAACGCTTCCTGAAATACAAATTAACTTTCTTTTAATATTAGAAAGTCGAAGTATATCGAAAATGAAACATTTCTCATTCATGTGAGAAATCGTTCAGAAGCAGCCCTTTCTCGAAGGATCAGCAATCGTCTCTCAACTGGATTAATGTTCGCCTAGAAGGGCTAAAGTCCCCGCAAAACGGACAGCAAATTGAATCGTTCATGCAAAATAGAGCTGACCATCAAATAGCTATCTCGTTAGTTTTTCTCCTATAGCAGCAGCACAATTAGAAATGCCGAAGGAATGCTTCATCTCAATATACAATCCATTTTCTTTTTGTGAAAATGCTAGTTTTATACCACTAGTTTCTTTATTGAAATTTTTATTTTATCTTTTGCCTTTCATCCTACATCTCTTCCTCTTATATCCTATGATTCTGATAATCTCCTTGGTAACGGCAGATACCAAGGAAGAATGGAGGGCTATAGATGGCTCTGCGCGTACGCATCGACCTGAGAGTCAAAGGCAGGGTCTTCCCCGTTGAGGCCCAGATAGAAGATGGTGTCTGCATAAGGATTCAGACTCTCAAAGATGACCTGACCCAGCGGGATTCCTCCCTCGAGAGAGCCCTCCAAGATGCGATTGATGGACGCACTCCTAAGGTCGAGTACCCCTGTGACTCCAGCCAGTTAACACCGCTGCAGGCGAGAATCTTCGAGTACATGGATAGAGAGATTCCCCGAGGGAAAACAATCACCTATGGTGAGCTGGCTAAAGCTCTCAGGACCAGCCCCCGCGGGGTGGCCTCCGCCCTGGCACACAACCCCCTGCCTCTGTTCTATCCCTGCCACAGGGTCGTCGCCAGCCAGGGATCAGGTGGCTATTCCCTCGCCGGCATCGAGCTGAAGATCGCCCTCCTAGAAAGCGAGATGGATCGATAGCAGGTTAGATAGCCCTCTTCCGCCTGGATAAAGCATACTTTAGCTTTATCGGCAGCTCTGCAACCTCTATAAATAGACCCAGCAACAGGAGGTAGAGACCATGGCAGAAGAGAGAACATACAGCATCGGTGAGGTCTCGAAGATCACGGGGCTGAGCATCCCCACCCTGCGCTTCTACGATAAGGAGGGTCTGTTCCCCGACCTGGGACGGCTGCCCTCGGGCACCCGCCGCTTCACCGTGAGGGACCTGAACAACATCCGCCTGATCGAGTGCCTGAAGAAGACCGGCATGCAGCTGATCGACATCAAGGCCTTCATCCGCTGGACCCGACAGGGGTCATCGACCATCCAGAAGCGCCTGAAGATGTTCATCGAGCGCGAGAAGGCCATCCGCGAGGAGATCGTCCAGCTGGAGGATGCCCTCGACCTGATCAAGTTCAAGAAGTGGTACTACACCAAGGCTGACGAGCTGGGCTCGACCGATGCGGTCGATGCCATCAGCCCCGACAAGATGCCGGACGAGATCCGCGAGCTCTACCTCAAGACGCATCCCACCCCTCCCGCCCCCGAGGACCTGTAAGCCTCTATCCAGCAGCGATTGCTATACTTCTCCTCGAAGACGAGGAGGAGTTTTTTCTTATGGTGAGAACACCCGAATATCTCAAGAAGGGCGCCAAGATCGCTCTGGTCGCCCCCAGCTGCGGCTGCGCCGGCGAGCCCTACCTGACCCGGCTGAAGGAGGCGATTAGACTATTGAAGGAAGCCGGCTATACGGTCGTCGAGGGCCCGAACATCTTCAGGGATGATGGCCTCATCGCCTCCGCCTCGCCCCGCGAGCAGGCCGAGGAGTTCATGCGCGCCTACGAGAGCGATGCCGATGCGATCATCTCGGTGGGCGGAGGAGAGCTGATGTGCGAGATTCTTCCCCACGTCGATTTCGACCGTCTATCGCACCTCCCTCCCAAGTGGTTCATGGGTTTCTCTGACAACACCAACCTGACTTTCACCCTGACCACCCTGTGCGGTGTGAAGACCATCTACGGTCCCTGTGCTCCTCAATTCTGTTCCACGCCCTTCAAGATGGATTGTCTGGATGCCATCAAGATGCTAGAGGGAAAGAAACAGTTTGCCGGCTATCCCACCTGGGAGTTGACCAGTCTAGTCACCCCGGAGAATCCCCTAGCGCCCCTCAACCTGACCGAGAGGAAGATCATCCGTGCCCACGGATACTCCGCCCCCTTCTCTGGAACGCTGCTCGGCGGCTGTCTGGACTGCCTAGTCAATATCTGCGGCACGCGCTTCGATGGTGTGCGTCGCTTCATCGAGACTAATGAAGGAGGCTTCATCTGGTTCCTCGAAGCCTGCGACCTCAATCCTCTCGGAATCCGCCGCGCCCTGTTCGAGCTGAGGGAGGCTGGCTGGTTCGAGCGGGCGTCCGGCTTCATCCTCGGACGCCACCTGTGCAACGACATGAATATCGGTGGCGTGGACAAGTACCGAGCCGCAATCGACATGCTCGAAAGCTTCAACGTTCCCCTATTGATGGATGTCGACCTGGGACATCTGCCACCCTCTCTCCCCATCATGACTGGCGGCTCTGCCACGGTCAGCTTCGAGGATGGCAATATTCGCTTCGATTACCAGTAGCGAGAGCATCAAGAGCTCTTCTTCAACAACATGAACACTCCAAACACTGATTGAAAATGTTCTTTTTTCTCCTTCAAGACGATTCGGAAGGAAACCCCGTCCACTAAGAAATACACTCTGCCTGTGAAGACCTTCCATGCTACCTTTTGACCCTTCTCTCAGCGGAGATTAAGCAGATTTATGAATCTATTAGTCTGAATCTTTGCAAATTTTAAAATAAACATCAGGAGAAATAGGAGTTGAGATATTGCCATCTTCGATGTTGATGATGCAGTTGAAGCCAGAGAGGATGGATTCATTCCGATTGTGAGTCACTTCAAGTAGGGTGATATCCTGCTCCAGGAGAAATCTTTGCAATTCAGCCTCAGTTTCTCTATCTATCGATGCGAATGGTTCATCCATGATGAGAATCTGCTTCTTTTGATACAACGCTCTAAGGAGGCAAACCTTCGCTCTTTCGCCTCCGGAGAGTAAGCAACCATCTCTTCCGACATTCTCGTCAGCGCGATCATAGATGCCCAGAGTTTTCAGCCAGCAATCAGCAGTGCAATCCCAAAATGAAGAGAACATCGAGATGTTTTCCCTAATCGTACCCTCAAAAAGAAATGAGGTCTGTGGAACAATCGACAAGAGAGAGGAGAGATCCAGACTATCAATAGGAACCCCATCTAAGAGAATCTTGCCACTCGTACATCTTTCAAATCCACAGAGAAGCCGAAGAAAGGTGGTTTTACCAGCGCCATTGGCACCGATAATTGCTACCTTATCTCCCTTGTTAATCGAAAAGGATTGACCAGATAGTTCTCTGGATGGGGCGATCTCAAAAACTGGATCAACCAGTTCAATCGCATGGAAATCCTCGGGGCATTCTCTATCGCTTGAAAAGGAAGGAGTGGAATAGTAACGCAAAACCTTAATGGCGTATGCTTTCCCTCCCTTGCATGCGTAGAAGTCATAGATCAGATCGGAGACTTGAGCAGCGATAAGATCGGTAAAGAGGAGTGAGGCAGAAAACTCACCGACTGTTGAATGGTCGGTGAAGATCAGTGCCAAACCAGCAATGAATACGACCGCTTGAACGATATAGAGCGTCGCACCCCCCATAACTTGAACTTTCGCCTCATATCTATCGAATTCAAACTCCAGATACTGTCTTCTCATCAGCCTTCTTTTATGAAGATTAGAGAGGCGGGAGAAGTTATTGCTCTGAACTAGATCATGGCTCTGCATGAGTTCATTAGCACATTTCAAATAGTCGGCCTTCCCCTCGATGACCTTAGACTGCTTTCTATCAAATCGTTTTCCGGTGAGAGGAGGCAGTAGACATGTCAGGAAGGACACCAGAAGGATAATTAGACCCAGGATCCAATTCTGCCAGAACATGATTGAAAAGAGGGCAGTCAAGGTAAATGCCTTGGGGGCTGCATAGATCAGATTCTCCAGGTATCTCGAATAGAACTCATCGACATCGTTTGTCAAAAAGGATGAATACCAATCGAAGGATCTTCTGTGGAATTCGCTAAAGGGCAGCTGTAGTAAATTGGCCAGACACGTCTCTCGAACTTCAGTCAAAACCATCATCTTGAGCTTTGCTCTAAATAGCTTAGTAAAAAAATCAAAGGTTAGAATCAAAACGATTGAGATTAAGAAAATCAACCCACATATGAGAAGGTCCTGCGTTCCTAGGAAATCGAAATTATCAACAATATAGCCTAACGAAAGAGGATAGAAGGAAGAACAGACTGTCGAAGCCAAACAGAAGAGAATAAGTGAAAAGGAAAGCCATTTATTCTTTCGATGTAAGATCAATTCAAATGTCTGACGCATATTTGGCTATCTCCGATAAAGTCAATCTGTGAGAGCAGATCGACTAGAAGGGGCAACTCCTTCTCAAGACCTCTCTTCCGACATAACCACTCTCCGGGACAAAGGAAAGCGGAGCGCATCCGAGGCGCTCCGCTGTGATAGCTACCGCCGTGAAGATGATCGGCTTTTTGTGCACGCCCTAGCATCGGACAGCGGCGCTAAATATGACCCGAAGAGGGTCACTGGGATTATATCCCACAAGTAGATAACAGGAAGGGTGTCGGAGTTATCCGACAATTTTGGCGTAGAAAAATTCCTAGTTGGAGAGAGTGGGAATGTCATCTGGGGAAAATGAACCCGAGATATTGATTTCTGCGTTATCAAGTTTACCATCCCATATCTTCGCCTCGAGAAGCTTCTCACACTCATTCGAAGGAGACCTTGCAGGTGCTTAAAAACGATTGCAATCCACTCCCTCGCCTAAGATCGGGATTCACCTTTTAACTATCAATTATTGAACAATAGGCTTGGTCCTGTTGAGGGGGAAGAACTTCCCATCCGAGTAGAGAATCGTGATGTAAGAGTTCCTATACCTTTGAACGTCATCCTCCAGGATATAGGAATCCAGATTGACAGTCCCCAGCCCTTCGACCTCCACGGAGATCCAATACTTTTTCTGAGCTCTTCCCCGCTGCACGAAGTTGCCCGGATTCTCGACGAATCTGACCTGCTTGAAGCGGCCCTCAACGAATCGCCCCTGTCTCTTAAGTATCCTTCTAAACTCGATGTACTCCCGAATCAGAGGCCACCCGATAAGAAGGGCATAAAGCCCGAGCACCAAGAAGATCAGAGAGTCGAAAAAACCAAAGAGCACGTTGTCGAAGAGAACGATTGCAGAGACGAAGAAACCGATGAAAGCTAGCATGAAGAACGCAGCGATCGATATCACGAGCCAGAAGGTAAATGAGCGATTGCTGTAGCCATAGAGTTCGCTCTTCAAGCTCTGAAGCTTCGGAGTCAACTGACTGCCGGCTATCGAGCACTCCTCCAATCTTTCGCTCCAGCTGGATTTAGCATCTTCCTTAGGCTTAAAGGAAACCTCGCCTTCATCCCACTCATCGCAGAGCAGAAAATATCGACCATCGACCTCGACAGCCGTCATGACCTTTCCCTCGAGCGCCTTTATCGCATTCTCATGAGCGATAGGATTCTCCGCAGCCACGATGGATCCATCGGAGAGCTCGAGCATCACCCTAGATACTCTGCGGGGAGAGACGGGGCTCAGATACCAGACCTTCTCCTTCGAATCGATCAAGCAGGGGAAAGTTTTATGAGGGGTCTTTAGCGCCTCTTCAAGCTTGGCAAAAAGGCTGAATTTGAATAGATGAACGAGGATAAACGCCAGGGCGACAGCCAGCAGAAACACAAGTAGGCTATCCAGGGCGATAGACATGACTACCGTGTTCGAATCTCCCTGACCCTCATTTAGACTCGTGTAGACCGAAGCGAGGATAGCGCCTCCAATCACCAGAGTAAAAAAGACGCATAAGCACACATGTGCAGCGACGCTTCTTCTCTTCCAATACTTGAAATCAATGATTTTGGAAGGCAAAACCTTTTTGTAAATGTTCATAGATATTGTCCGTTCCTAACTAGCTTCCTGTCATCGACATCTGAATAAGTTATGACTACATCTCTTCCGTCCAAACAGGATTGGAATTCATATGGTTTCACGTCATTTTGACAGTAAAATCGAGATGTGGCTGCGCAGAGGAATGTCATCATTCCTTCGCCTCTGCTTCTTTAAATGTTCTTTTTCTCCGCTGCCAAACCTCTCCTTTCACAAGCACTATTCTATGCATGTAAAAAAACTAGTTATCAATAATCCTTTACCAATCAGTTCCCATTTTTGGAAAATACGAGCTCAAAAAAACGAACCCCGTGCGGCAGGCACTGAGGGTTCGGATGAGATCACGATGGCGGAGAAGAGGGGATTTGAACCCCTGCTAGGCTTGCACCTACTTCCGGTTTTCGAAACCGGTCCCTTCAACCACTTGGGTACTTCTCCAGACCGGTATGTGATTATACACGCTAAAACCGTTGTAAAATAGCTATTCGCTGCCGCCGTGGTGAAATTGGCATACACGCAGGACTTAGGATCCTGTGAGGCAACTCGTGAGGGTTCAAGCCCCTCCGGCGGCACCACGAGAAGAAGTCTACCTCGACTTCGACCCGGAGAGAGGTAAGAGATATAGGCACCCCGCGCCGGGTGCCCTTTCTATTTTCAGCAGATATATATCCACGTGAGAGGTATAGAAAATAGTTGACCTATAACGCCGGTTTGCATATCTTAATTAACCAGGATGCCGAAAGACCGCTCACCACGATGGCGGTACTGGAGGAGTCTCGCCTTGGGATGATCCCCTTTTCCTGAGGCACGACAGGACTCAGCTCTCGCTGGGTCCCTTTTTTATAATTTTTGCTGCTGTATAAATAGTGCTTCTTGAATCAAATCACTCTAACTTTAGTTAGCAAAGCATCTAAAAGTATCTTCCTTTAATCCAAACAATTTTCATTAGAAACGCTTTATTTCTACATAAATAAGATGCTCATTGCTCTCACTTTTCGGACACCTTTGTCTACACCAGTATTTAAGACTTTGATATTCAGTCAAAAAAGAGCTGGACGAGCCAGCTCTCTAGCGGTGGGTGATAGCGTCGATGTGCTCTTCGGCCTTCTTGACCTCGGAGCTGAAGTTGGAGGAGATGGAGGTGAGGATCGTCAGGATGCAGGTTGGCACCCAGATGGCGATGCCGGGCCAGAAGAGCTCCGGGACGATGAACTGATGAGGGGCATCCACGAGCGTGACGCCGAGGATGACCAGCACCATGCCTGCGATATAGCAAAGGACCAACCCGATGATATAGACAGCCGCCCAGGCCTTGGGCAAATCCGCAATCTTGCCTAGAAACTTTGTGATCATCGAGTCACACCTCTACGTGCGGTGGTGTGCCCGAAGGGACTCAAACCCTCGGCCTCAAGATTCGGAGTCTTGCGCTCTATTCAGCTGAGCTACGGGCACATAATAAGAAAAATGGCGCTCCCGGCAAGATTCGAACTTGTGGCCTACCGCTTAGGAGGCGGTCGCTCTATCCAACTGAGCTACGGGAGCGTCGCGGGGGATATTATACACAGCCCAGCGCTTTCTCCTAAGCAAAAGAAGTCAGCAAAAGACTTGAATCTGCACAGCAGATGGCCGATCCGCAGATAGAGATGCACGAGACAAGGAGGCATCGCATTTGCGAATTCAAAAGAAAATTCTCAGCCTGGGTCTAGCGACCCTGGCCGCCCTGGCCGGGGGCGCAGGCCGACCGGCCGCCAGCGCCGGAGCGCCCCTGGGCGCGGATCGGCCCGCGGCCCGAGTGGTCGCCGCCAAGGCTGGCAGCGCCACGTTTGGCACCACAAACTACGAGAACATCATCGCCGGTGGCTACGCCACCCAGACCGGCCAGAAGATCACCGCCCACTTCTCCGGCCTGCGCTATAACGAGGTCTATAACTTCGCCCTCTGCTTCGGTGGCAATCCCCTCTCCAGCACCAACCCCATGCGCATCTCCTTCACCTTCGACACCAACGCGGGCTTCCGCGAGACGGCGTCCCTGGAGTTCAGAGCCTCACCCAGCTCGACGGGTCAGACCGACACCACTGGCAATCTAAAGGCCGTCTACGAGAACGGCGTCTACGGCTTCATCTACAAGGTCCCCCACACGATGGGCGGCAACGTCGACATCACGATCGACCTGGGCGGTACCGGCGCCTACCTCTCGCGCATGTCGGCCTACAAGGGCCCCTCGTATCGCGGATACATCCCCTTCACCGGCGACGTCGACAAGATCGAGAACACCTACCAGGTGAGCGAGAACGGCAAGGTGGAGATCGTCGCCTCGCCCATCGAACCCGTCGAACCCAGCGACCTCCTCAACGGCCTGATCGCCTACGACGAATACGAGGAGCGCTGGATCTATCCCCAGCCCGATGGCACCAGCCTGGAGGACTACGCCGCGAAGCTCTTGGCCGGCTTCAAGGTGGGCGATATCGTCTCGGTCAAGTTCAAGGCGACCGACGACTCGGACAACACCACCTACATCAACGTCACCATCCACTATCAGGACCTCTCGGCGCCCGCCATCGGTGTGGACACCGCCGATGAGGCCAACATGGTCAGGCTGCCCTACAGCCGGGCCAGGACCCTGGCGGAGGCCCAGTCGGCCATCGCCGACCTGGCGACCGTCGTGGACGACCTGCGCCCCGGCATCGCTCCCGAGGTCACCATCGAGGGCTATGAGCCCTTCAAGATCGGCACCTTTCCCCTGGTGATCGCCGCCAGCGACGGCTACAACCGCACCGAGTGGGAGGGCACCGTGCTCATCTACGATGACGTCCAGCCCGAGATTGACGGCCCCTCGACCATCACCACCGCCGTCACCGCGCCCCTGACCAGCGAGGGCCTGATCGACCTGTTCACCATCGTCGACGAGATCGACGGCGAGGATATCGACGTCTCCTTAGAGAACGACGAGTACCACTCGGGTTCCAACACCGTGAAGGTGGGCACCTACACCGCGACCATCGTAGCCTACGATGCGGCCGGCAACCGCACGGAGAAGGAAATCCGCATCGAGGTCGAGGACCAGGAGGGTCCCGTCTGGTTCGTCTACGGCTCGACCCTGACCGTCATGGAGGGCTCCGAGCTCTCGCCGATGGAGGTGGTCGACCGCCTGGTCGCGGAGAACAGCCTCGAGAGGCTGGACTACGTCAGGGCGGAGATCATCCAGGGCGGGGCCATCGACGGGAGCTATGCGCCGGGCAGCTACCGCCTGGTCATCCGGGCGCAGACGGCCGACGGCCAGACCCGCTACGCGGGCGTGACCCTCAAGGTCGTCGCCCAGAGCCAGCTGGGTCTGGACCCCAATCCCCCCAAGCGGACCAACTCCTTCTTCCAGTTCTTCATCGATATCTGGAACTCGATCGTCAACTTCTTCAACAAGCTCTTCGGCAAGGCCTAGCCGGCCGAAGATAGACCGGAGGTGAAATTCTTCTAGAGTCGCTATTGAAAAGTCTCGGTGGTAAGTGTAAGATTTCCTTCGCCTTGAATCTGGGCTCGTGGTGAAATTGGTATACACGTTAGATTCAGGTTCTAATGGGGTTAAACCCGTGAGAGTTCAAGTCTCTCCGAGCCCACCATCGAGTACGAAGCCCGGCTCTGCCGGGTTTTTTCTTGTTATCGTGTCGTTTGGCACGCGCGCGAGCGTTCATTATGATTGTTTGGCTATGCGATAGCCAAGGCTCGAGCGAGCCGCGATAGGAGGTCTTCCATGTCGTTCATCACCATCAGAAATCTGCATGCCAGCGCCGAGGGTAGAGAGATCCTCAAAGGCGTCGATCTGGACATCGAAAAGGGCGAGGTCTTCGGCCTCCTCGGCCCCAACGGCCACGGCAAGTCGACCCTGCTCTCCTGCCTCATGGGCAATCCCCGCTACGAGATCACCGAGGGCTCGATCAAAGTCGACGGCACCGAGATCGTCGGCCTGGGCCCCGATGAGATCTCCAAGCTGGGCGTCTTCTACTGCTTCCAGAATCCCCCCGAGGTCCAGGGCGTGGTCTCCATGGACTTCTACAAGGCGGCGATCAACGCCCACCGCGAGAAGCGCATCTCCCTGCCCGAGTTCTACAGCGAGCTCAAGGGGGCCTATCGCGCGGCCGGCCTGCCCGAGGAGATGATGGAGCGCCACCTCAACGAGGGCTTCTCCGGCGGCGAGAAGAAGCGCAACGAGGTCCTCCAGATGCTCCTTCTAAAGCCCAGGGTCGCGATGCTGGACGAGATCGACTCGGGTCTGGACGTCGATGCCATCCGCAGCGTGGGCGAGAACATCAACACCCTCGGCCAGCAGGGCACCACCTTCATCATCGTCTCCCACTACGCCCGCCTCTTCGAGGAGATCCACCCCACCCGGGCGGCGGTCATCATCCAGGGCCGGGTGGCCCTGACCGGCGGCCCCGAGCTGATCCAGCGGGTCGACACCGAGGGCTACGGCTTCCTGCGCGACGAGTACGGCATCGACATCTCCCGGGGCGAGAAGCGGGAGACGATCGAGGATCCCTTCGCCGCGGCCATGAGGGGGCGCAAGTGATGGCGCAGGATAGCATCCTCCTGGTCGATTCCAAAGTCGACAATCTGGATCTCTCCCGCACCCTAGCGGCCGGCGAGAGCCTCGACCTCCAGCTGGTCAACCTCGACCGCACCGCTCCGCTCAAGCTCACGGGCCAGATCACCCTCGAGGAGGGCGCCCACCTGCGCCTGGTCGAGGTGGACCTGGGGCGCTTCGACTGCCGGGTGGACCTGACCGTCACCTGCCTGGAGGACTCCTCCTTCGATGCCGACATCGCCGCCCTCAACGAGGGGAACGAGACCAAGGTCTACGCCTTCAACGTCATCCACATCGGCAAGCGCTCCGAGTCGCTCACCTCGATGCGGGGCGTCTGCTCCGACACCTCGAGGATGGAGTTCCTCGGCTCCTCAGATATCCGCCGCGGCGCCGCCAAGACCCACACCCGCCAGGAGGGGAAGATCGTCAACCTCTCGGGCCGGGCCAAGTGCATCGCCTCGCCTTCCCTCCTCATCAGCGAGGAGGACGTGTACGCCTCCCACGGCGCCAGCATGGGCAGCGTGCCCGACACCGACATGTTCTACCTGATGTCCCGCGGCCTCTCCCGCCAGGCGGCGGAGCGGCTGATCACCGTGGGCTACCTCAAGCCCGCCTGCGAGCTGATCGCCGACAGGGATGTCCAAGCGAGGGCTCTGGCCCTCCTAGAGAGCGCGCTATGAAGCCCCTGGATGATGAGCGCATCGCCCGGATCAGAACCGAGTTTCCCATGCTGAGGAAAAACCCCCTCATGCAGGGGAAGCGGTTCTGCTACCTGGATACCGCCGCGACCGCCCTCAAGCCCGACTGCGTCATCGCCGCCCAGGATTCCTACTATCAGACCTGGACCGCCAACACCCACCGGGGCGACTACGACCTGGGCCACGAGGCCGATGTCAGATATCAGAGGGCGCGCCAGACGGTGGCCGACTTCATCGGAGCGGCCAGCGCCGACGAGATCAGCTTCACCTCGGGCTGCACCGAGGCCATCAACCGCGTGGCTCAGGGCCTCTTTAGCTGGATCCAGCCCGGCGACGAGATAATCACCGACCGGGCGGAGCACGCCTCCAACATCCTCCCCTGGTTCCGCCTGGCCAGGCTCAGGGGGGCCAAGGTGGTCTTCGCCGACTTAGATGAGCGGGGCTCACTGACCCCCGAGGCGGTCCGCCGGGTCCTGACTCCGAAGACGAAGATCCTGGCGTTCGCCAGGATCACAAACGTCCTCGGATCGGTCAACGACGCCAGGGCCCTCTGCGCCCTGGCCCGCGAGGCGGGGATCCTCTCCCTGGTCGATGCGGCCCAGTCGGTCGCCTGCGAGACCACTAGGGTGGAAGAGATCGGCTGCGACTTCCTCTGCTTCTCCGGCCACAAGATGTACGGCCCCACGGGTATCGGCGTCCTCTATGGCCGGCGCCAGGCTCTCGAGCTGCTCGACCCGCCCACGGTCGGAGGCGGGATGAACGCCCGCTTCTACCCGTCGGGAGACTACACTCTGGAGGACCTGCCCCTGCGCTTCGAGGCCGGGACCCAGAACATCGCCGGGGCGGCCGGCCTGGCTCAGGCCTGCCGCTTCGTCGAAGAGATCGGGGCCGATGCCATCGGAGCCTGGGAGCGACAGCTCAAACAGCTCGCCCGCGCCAGGATCGAAGGTGCTCCGGGCGTGAGGGTGCTAAACCCCGACTCGCCCACCGGCATATTGACCTTCATCGTCGACGGGGTTCCGGCTCAGGACGAGGGCACGCTCTTAAACTCCAAGGGGATCTGCGTCCGCTCGGGTCTCCACTGCGCCAAGATCCTGCCCCTGGTTCCCAAGACGGGCACGGTCCGGGCCTCATTCGGCGTCTACTCCGATCGCCACGACGCCGAGCAGCTAGCCGAGGCGATCGTGAAGGGAGGGGATATCCTCGATGCCTATTTCGCTTGATCAGCAGATGATGCGCGAGATCATCATGGACCACTACGAGAGCCCTGAGAACCGCCGCCAGCCCGAGAGGGACATGCTCTCCGCCCACATGGACTCGGCCTCCTGCATCGACGACATCACCGTCGGCGTGCGCCTGGACGAGCAGGGGCGGGTCGCAGACTGCTGCTGGGAGGGGACCTGCTGCGTGATCTCCACCGCCGCCACCTCGATCGCCACCGAGCTGGTCAAGGGCAAGAGCCTGGACCAGATCGAGGCCCTGTATGGCGACTACTGCGCGATGCTCCAGGGGCGCGAGTACGATCCCGCCCCGCTGGGCGAAGCGGTCGCCTTCGCCAACACCGGCCGCCAGCCCTCGCGCATCGGCTGCGCCACCATCGGTTTTCGAGGCATCCTGAGCTGCCTCAAGAAGGGAGAGTGACATGACGCCTGACAAGGATAGCCACGCCCTCTACGATCCCACCGAGGGATCGGAGGAGCGCCGAGCCGAATACGAGTTCAAAGATGACATCAAGCCCCTGATCGAGACCGAGGCGGGCCTTAGCGAGGCCGTGGTGCGCCGCATCTCCGCCCTCAAGGGCGAGCCCGAGTGGATGCTCGACCTCCGCCTCAAGGGCCTAAAGAACTTCCAGGAGCGGCCCCAGCCGAGCTTCGGTCCCGACCTGAGCTTTATCGACTTCGACGAGTACCACTACTTCACCCGCTACGCCGAGAAGGTCTCCAACACCTGGGACGAGGTGCCCGAGACCATCCGCAACACCTTTGAGAAGCTCCACATCCCCGAGCAGGAGCGGGCCTTTCTCGCCGGCGTGAACACCCAGTACGAATCCGAGTCGGTCTACTCCTCCATGCTGGAGGAGGTCGAGTCCAAGGGCGTGATCTTCCTCGATACCGACACCGCTCTGCGCCGCTATCCCGACCTGGTCAAGAAGTATTTCGGGACCGTGGTCCCCTTCAACGACAACAAGTATGCGGCTCTGAATACCGCGGTGTGGTCCGGAGGCATCTTCATCTACGTCCCCAAGGGTGTCAAGGTCGAAAAGCCCCTGCAGTCGTACTTCAGAATCAACAACGCCCTGACAGGCCAGTTCGAGCGCTCGCTCATCATCGTCGACGACGATGCCTCGCTCCACTTCGTCGAGGGCTGCACCGCACCGGTCTACTCCAAGGACTCCCTCCACGCCGCCGTGGTCGAGATCGTGGTGGGCAAGAACGCCAAGTGCCGCTACACCACCATCCAGAACTGGTCGACCAACATCATCAACCTGGTGACCCAGCGGGCCGTGGTCGACGACGACGGCCTGATGGAGTGGGTCGACGGCAATATCGGCTCGGGCACGAACATGAAGTATCCCTGCTGCGTCCTCAAGGGCGACCGGGCCAAGGGCTCGTGCATCTCCATCGCCGTGGCCGGCGCCAACCAGTACCAGGATAACGGCGCCAAGATGATCCACCTGGGAAAGGACACCTCCTCCACCACCATCTCCAAGTCGGTGGTCAAGCAGGGCGGCCGCGCCAACTTCCGCGGCCTGATCCGCATCGCCCCCAACGCTGTGGGCTCCCGCGCCCATGAGGAGTGCGACACCCTGATTCTGGACAACGCCTCGGCCTCCGACACCATCCCGGACAACATCTGCCTCAACGACCGTTCCTACATCGAGCACGAGGCGACCGTGTCCCGCATCAACGAGGACGACCTCTTCTATCTGATGTCCCGCGGCCTCTCCCAGGGTCAGGCCACCAAGACCATCGTCATGGGCTTCATCGAGCCCTTCGCCAAGGAGCTCCCCCTGGAGTACTCCGTCGAGCTCTCCCACCTGCTCGATCTGGACATGGCGAAGGTCGGGAGCGTCGGCTAACTATGGATCTGAGGTTCGATGCGGTCGTCGTCGGAGGTGGTCACGCCGGCAGCGAGGCGGCTCACGCCCTCGCTGCCCAGGGCTTTGACACGCTCCTGGTCTGCCTCAACCTCGACCGGATCGCCAACCTGCCCTGCAACCCCTCCATCGGCGGCTCGGCCAAGGGCATCGTCGTGCGCGAGATCGACGCCCTGGGCGGCATCCAGGGCCGCATCGCCGACGCCTGCTGCATCCAGATGAAGGTGCTCAACACCTCCCGCGGCCCCGGCGTCCAATCCCTCAGGGCCCAGGTGGATAAGAGCCTCTATCCCGGCGCCGTCAGAGAGGTGCTGGAGGCCACACCGCACCTGACCATGATGCAGGTCCAGGCGGTCGACCTCATCCAGGATGAGGCGGGCCGGATCGGGGGCGTCGTCCTAGAGGACGGAAGGCGGGTGCTCGCCCGGGCGGTGGTCCTCTCGACCGGCACCCACATGGAGGCGGTCAACCTCCAGGGCCACACCAGCGTCTCCGCCGGACCCGACGGCGAGCCGCCCTCCCACGGCATCTCGGCCGCTCTGGAGCGGATGGGCGTCGCCCTCTTTCGCCTCAAGACCGGCACCCCGCCCCGCATAAGGCGGAGCAGCATCGACTTCGACAAGCTCAGCGTCCAGCGGGGCACGCCGGGCTTTTGGGCCTTCTCCTACGACACGACCAGCATGCGACCCTTCGAGCAGCAGGTCGACTGCTATCTGACCTACACCACCCCTAAGACCCACGAGATCATCCGCGAGCACCTGACAGACTCGGCCATGTACGGCGGCCTGGTCAAGGGAGTCGGACCCCGCTACTGCCCCTCCATCGAGGACAAGATCGTCCGCTTCGCCTCCCATCCCCGCCACATGCTCTTTGTCGAGCCCGAGACCGAGAGAGGCGAATCCATGTACCTTCAGGGCTTCTCCACCTCGATGCCCAAGGATGTCCAGGAGGCGATGGTCCACTCCCTTCCGGGTTTTGAGCACGCCGAATTTCTCAAGTATGCCTACGCCATCGAGTACGATGCGATCAAGCCCCTCCAGCTGACCTCGGCCCTGATGCTCAGGTCCGTGCCCGGCCTGTTCTGCGCCGGGCAGATCTGCGGCACCTCGGGCTACGAGGAGGCCGCGGCCCTGGGCCTGATGGCTGGCATCAACGCCGGCCGCTACCTGAGAGGCGAGGATTCAATCATCCTCACCCGCGACCAGGCCTACATCGGCGTGATGATCGACGACCTGGTGACCAAGGGCTCCGACGAGCCCTATCGCCTCCTCTCCTCCCGGGCGGAATACCGCCTGATGACCCGCTCCGACAATGCAGACGACAGGCTGATGGAATTAGGTTACCAACTCGGACTCAATTCAAAAGAGCGCTATGACGCATACCTGGAGAGAAAGAGGCGCGTCGCAGAAGCGGAGGCCGCTCTGAATAGGACCCATGTCGGCCTGAACGCCAAGGTGGCCAGCTACATCGAGAGCCTGGGCTATCCCCGCCCCGAGGGCGGCCTCTCCATGCGGGAGCTGCTCAAGCGCAAGGGCGTGACATATCTAGGCTTGTCCGAAGCGTGCTCGGACCTGCCCCACCTCGGAGACCAGCTGGCCTCCAAGGTGGAGATCGAGGTCAAGTACGAGGGCTACATCGCCATCCAGCAGCGCGAGGTGGCCCGGGCCAGAGCCTACGACGACCTGCCGCTGCCCGATGATATCGACTACAAAAAAATCGAGGGACTATCCCTCGAGTGCCGGGAGAAGCTCAACCGCTACCGCCCCCGCACGGTGGGGGAGGCCTCGCGGATCGTCAACGTCCACCCGGCCGATATCGACCTGCTGATCTTCTACGCCCGCAAGATCTGGCGGAGCTAATCCTCCTCGATGCTCTCCTTGATCAGAGCCTCGATCTCGGCCAGGTGCGTCGCCCCGGCCCGCGCCTGCCGTGTCAACCGCGCGCGGCGAGCGAGGCGCTCGCTCTCGCTCTCGAGGTAATCGGGGGTGCGGATACCGACCAGATCGATGAGATCCCGGCTATTGTTCTCCATGTGAACATCCTCCTTAAACCGCTTTCATCATAGCAGTTTGCGAGCGAGGATACTCACGCTCTATATTCTTTTATGAGATATCTGCCCGGCGATGGAGGCTGTCGATGAAGCTTTTGGAAGATGAGATCGGACCGGCCCGCGAGCTGGTCTTCATGGATCTGGAGGGCGCTCAGCTCTCCCAT
Organism: uncultured Bacilli bacterium; assembly: GCA_944372245.1. Lineage (GTDB taxonomy): Bacteria > Bacillota_I > Bacilli_A > RFN20 > CAG-288 > CAG-568. The sequence continues at coordinate 11,929 of CALVYN010000002.1, read as the reverse complement.
GAGACCATCGCAATCGGCGCCTGCGCCTACATGTGCGACCAGCACCTCCTCCCTCTGAAGGGGCATCCCGTCAAGTTCTTCAAGCGCTACATCAAGACCGACACCCGGGTCGGCCAGGTGGTGACCATCCTGACCGGCATCACCGAGCAGACCCTGGCGACGGAGGGCATCTCCTTCGACAGGGCGGTCGCAGAGCTGATCGAGGTCACCAAGGTGCCCGGCGGCAAGCGGAGGTACATCACCTTCGGCAACCAGGACATCGCCATGCTGCGCGTCTCCGCGCTCAAGGACCCCACCGGCAAGGCGATGAACTTCTACAACCACATCCGCAAGAACTGGTTCGACCTGCAGGAGTTCATCTCCCGCTTCGTCTACGACGGCAAGCACATCACCTACTCCCAGCCCAAGCTCCTAGAGATCTTCCAGGCCGGCGACCTCAAGCACGCCCACGACCCCCTCTACGATGCGGAGAACCTGATGAACCTCTTCAAGGCCGTCTCCACCCGCTCCGACATCCTCTCGTCCTGGTTCCTGCGCAACGTCTCCACCTCCAAGAAGACCGGGGCCATCATCGAGCCTCTGATCAGGCGGCTGGAGCGCGGAGAGACCATTGACTCTAAGGCCTTCAAAGCCTATCTGGAGGACTATTTCGGATGAGTCAGATCAAGTATCCAAACGGCAAGACCTTCAACCAGGCGGTCAGCCAGATCAAGCAGCAGACGGGCGAAAAGCAGGTGCGCCGCCGGGCCGGCGGCCGCGCCAACATGGGCATGCAGCTGGAGTCCGATGTCATCTCCTCCTGCCAGATCTTCCAAAAGCGGGGCTGGGCGGCAATCTACAAACGCCCGACCCCGATCCGGATCGTCAAGGTCGACCCCCAGAACCCCAGCCACATCACCTCGTCCTTCTTCGCGGAGAAGTCGACCACCGACTTCGTCGGAGTCTACCGTTCAAGATACATCGACTTCGAGTGCAAGGAGAGCTCCAAGGACACCCTGGAGCTCACCAACATCCGCCCCCAGCAGCTTACCCACCTCGACCTGGTGCTCAAGCTGGGCGGCATCGGCTTCTTCCTCGTCTGTTTCACCAAGCGCCAGGAGGTCTACCTCCTGGATGCCCACTACATCCTCGACTCGGCCCTCAAGCAGGGCTCCCGCTCGGGCTTCAAGCGCGAGCTGTTCCAGGAGAAGGGCCGGCTCATCACCCAGGGCTACGCCCCCAGGCTCGAGATATTGAAGGCCATAGACGAGGAGTATTTCAAAACACCTTTCGACCCTAGCAACCCCGAATTATAGAAAAGAGACGGGCCTAGCGGCCCGCCTCTTTTTCCTCTAGTCTCCTTCGGATGTAGCTCCAGCACTGCTCCCTGGTCACCCCGGGCCGGCAGAAGGTCCGCCCGAAGAGGATCAGCTGCCGGTGGGTGTTGATGAGATCGCCCAAGCCCTTGAAGGAGCGCTCCAAGCTCGCCTCGATCTGGACTCGATCCAGGTCCTTTCGGACCAAGCCCAGCGTCCTAGCCACCCGCTCCACGTGGGTGTCCACTGGGATGTAGGGAAAGTCGTAGATCTCCCCGAGGAATACGCCGGCCGTCTTGTACCCCACCCCCGGGAGGGCGGTGAGCTTCTCGCGGTCGCGGGGGATCTGACCTCCGTATTCGGAGACGAGAATCTCTGCAGTCCGCACCAGGTTCTTGGACTTGGTCGGCGCCAGGCCGACCGAGTGGACGATCCTCTCGACATCCAAAGGGTCGGCTAGAGCCAGTGCCTCCAGGGTGGGATAGGCCGCAAAGAGATGCGGGGTGACCTGGTTGACCGAGCGGTCGGTCGCCTGGGCCGAGAGCATCACAGAGAGGAGGAACTGCCAGGGCTGGTCCTTCTGAAAGTGGAGAAAGGTCTGGACCTGGCCGTACTCGGCATCGAGAAACCTCTTGATGAGAATAGCCTTCTCGCGGTTGGTCAAAGCATCTACTCCTCGTCGTCGGAGTCGTCGTTGACCCAGTCGTGGGCCAGGGTCTCATTGAGCTTGCGGGTATCCCTGACCACCTCGTTGCGGACGGTGTAGCCCTCCTTGTCGAAGTCGCTCTCCTTCTCCAGGCGCAAAATCTCCTGGGAGAGGCGGGTCATCGTGACCCGATTGCTCTTGGAGCGGATGTTATTCACCGCCGTGCGGAACATCTTGATGGTCGCGCCCTCGCTCACCATGGCGGCGATCTTGTCCTGCTCCACGGGGGAGAAGGAGGGGCGGTTGAGCTCCTGGAGGAGGTAGGCGTGGATCTCCGAGAGGCGCTTTCCTCCGTCATCGCGCTTGAGCGTGATGTCCTTCTGCAGGTCGGCGAAGAGCTTGTTGAACAGCCCCTCGAAGGAGAGCTTGGCCACGGTGCCCTCGATGACGTAGGCGATCAGCTTGCGGTTCATCAGCCGCTCGAGGCAGGCGTCGATCTCCTCGCTGGTGATGGTCATGTACCCGGAGAGGGTCTCCGAGGTGATCGGGGCCGTGGGGTCGATCTTCTGGATCTGGTCGGCCACCAGCAGGACCATGACCTCGTTCTCGCCCAGGCCATAGCCGCGGTAGCGCTTGAGGAGGAGCGACCTCCAATCGATATCGCTGAAGCTGAATTCCATGTCTTTCCTCCCTGAGAAAATATCTTTAGCAGATATAGAGTATATTACCCGCTGGAACGAGCTGAGGGGCGCGGTTGCTCTCTGTTTGAACGGCACCTCTCTCACGCTCAAAGGAGGCAGCACTGACCCATGAGCGACAGATCCTTTAGTGCGGGGCAAGAAGCCCTGCAGCGTCAGCGCCGGCGGCGCATCCAAAAGGCGGCTAATCGGGCATCCCACGAGGCCCAGATCGCCGCGATGCTGGATGAGAGCCTGGCCGACATCACCTCTCTAGCGCCTGAGGAGGAGACTCAGCCCGACGAGGCTCGCACGGCTTTAGAGACGGCCCTGCCTCCCTGTGAAGAGAGCGTCTCCAAGGAGGAGGCCGCCCAGACCAGCCAGACCGAAGAGAAAACCCGGAAGCGGCGCAGCTGGGATATCGATGACGACGACTTCGAGACTCCGGAGGACAAGGCGCTGGCCAAGCACTCCACCGGCAGCTGGCTCCTCACCGCGCTGAACGGCTTCTTCATCGGCCTGGCCGTCATCGTCCCCGGCATCTCGGGCGCGACCATCTCCATCATCTTCAAGCTGTACGACCGCATCATCCTGGCCCTCTCCTCAATCTTTAAGAGATTCAAGAGAGCGGTTCTCTGGCTTCTTCCCCTCATCATCGGTGCAATCGTCGGTGTGATCTTGGGCTTCTTCGGTGTCAAATACGCCCTCGATTACATCCCCTTCGCCATCGTCTGCCTCTTCGGTGGCCTCATGATCGGCGCCTTCCCCTCGGTCCATGCTGAGATCAAGGGGGCAAAGAAGTCGCCGCTGAGGATCATCCTCCTTTGCCTGGGTATCATCATTCCCATCGTCATCTCCGTCCTGAGCACCAACATCATCGAGAGCGGGACCGGCGACCCGCTGGCCCAGATCAGCTGGTGGGAGTACATCTGCATGTTCCTGGCCGGCATCGTCGTGGCCGCCACCCAGATCATCCCCGGCCTGTCCGCCTCCTCCTTCCTGATGATGATCGGCTACTTCACCGCCCTGATCGACAGCATCAGCCTCACCTACTGGAAGAGCAATCCCGCCGTCCTCTTAGTCTACGTCTGCCTCGCCCTGGGCTTTTTAGTCGGCCTATTCGTCATCTCCAAGATCATGAACGCCCTCTTTAGAAAGGCCCGCCAGACCACCTTCTTCCCCATCGTCGGCCTGTCGATCGGCTCGATCATCTGCATGTTCTACAACCCCGAGATCTTCGCCACCTACACCGCCTGGGCCGAGACCGGCATGTCCTCAGCCAGCGTCTCCATGGGTCTGGACCTGGGCCTCGGTGCCGCCCTTCTAGTCGTCGGTCTAGCCATCTCCCTGGCCCTGGTCATCTTCGAGTCTAGAAGGGCCAAGAGGGCCCAGAGCCTGAAGGAGACCTCGGCGCGGTGAAGCTCGACTGTAAGAGATCGCTCTTAAAGAGCGAGGAGCGGGAGCGCGTCAGAGCGCTCTTAAAGGATCGCTTCGACCTGGATGAGACCGCGCGGCTGATGACCATCCACCTGCGCTTTGACCGCTTCGAGGATGTCTTCACCGCCCAGGGCTGCCGCGAGGGCGGCGCCCCCATGGTGCGCCAGGAGGCTCTGGAGACCATCTCGAGCCTGGCGAAGCACCGCCCGTTCGGATATCGCCTCAAGTTCGATATCGCCGTCAGCGACCTCCAGGGACACACCGGAGAGGAGTGCGAGAGGTTCTTTGTCGACTCGCTCTTTCTCTCCGAGCACATCTCCGTCAGACACACCAAGGTGGAGAACATCGTCGCCCTGGCCCTCCTGGTCTTCGGCATCCTGATCCTCATCTTCAACGCCCTGTGCAACGGCCTGGAGTGGCTCTCCGCCGACAGCGTGACCTGGTCCACGATCTCGGAGGTCCTCGATATCGCCGCCTGGGTCTTCGTCTGGGAGGCAGTGACCATCTACTTCATCGAGCGACCCGAGTCCAAGGCCTTCCAGCGCCGCTTCCGGCGCACCCTAGCCGAGGTCTGCTTCAGGCAGGCGGAAGAGGACAGCCATGAAGAACAGACAGCAGCCAGGTGAGCAGAAGCCCGAGAAGACCCAGCTCCTCGCGGGGATCTCAGTCTCCAAAGCGCAGGCTCTCGAGGAGACCTACGCTACCTTTGATGCGCTCTTCCCCCAGGGGCTGAGAGCCGACGAGGAGGGTTTGAAGCTCTACCGGGAAAAGACTGGTGACCCCCTCTGCTTCAGCGACCCCAAGAGCCTCGCTAACGCCCTCCACCGCCTGGGTTTCGCCTCGATCGACCGCGGCGTCTTTTCGAGCCCTCTATCTATCCCTCAGCTTTCACAGGAGGAGCTCGATTTCTGCCTGAACCTGATCAGACAGCGGGGCAAGATCTCATACGGAGAGATCCTCTCCCAGCTTTCTAGGTCTTTCAACCAGCCTTTTGCCAATCGCTACATTCTCAAATCAGCCCTGGACCCGCATCTGAAAGAGGGATTCATCACCGGCCGGGATTACGTTCAGATCCAGGGCGAGAAGCCTCGAGAGAATCAAGATCTGGAAACTATCGTGGCTACCGCCGACCGCATCAGCGTCGGCGAACTCTGCCAGCGCAATCCCGGTCTCAACCGCCGAGTCCTGCTGGCGAGGATCTACGCCCGCAAGGATCTAGTAAGTCTAGGAGGGGACGAGTTCATCGCTCTCAAAGCTTTAGATCTCGATGCTGAAGATGAGAAAAAGATCCTGACAGCAATCGGAGCCCGGGTGGAGAAGCATGGCTTCATCACTGTCGAGGAGCTGATGCCCCTCCTCGCTTCCCTTTCCTCCATCGCCGAGCTGAAGCTGAACCAGAGCACCGCCTCTAGCCTCCTATCTGCTCTCTTGGATGGCAAGTACTCCGTCGGGGCCAATGTCATCGCTCCCTCCTCCGATGGCACAAGGCTCACCTATCTTGAGATCTTCATCCGGGGGCGCGAACGCTTCACTCTATCGGAGCTAAGGGATTTCACGAGCCAGCTCAAAGCTCGTCCCATCCCCACCATCGATCTGATTCGCTCCCTCAAGAGACGCTATATCTTCGATGGGAGCGATACTTTCATCTCCGCGCATCAACTCAACCTGGCGCGGGCGGAGAAGGCACTGACTCTGCGCGTGCAGCAAGCCCCCTTCTCCTCGGAGGATTCAATAGACCTTCCCCACGTCAGCGGCATCACCTGGACTCCTTTCTCCATCCTGAGCCTGGCCCTCTCCATCCCCAGCATCAAGGCTCAGATCACAGGGCGAGGCGATTCCACAGCAAGATATGTTCTGAATGAAAGGAAGAGGTGAGTCCCCTGGGGAAACACACGCCCAAACTGCAAGTTCTGCTATAAGTTGTTAAATAAAAAACGTGCTATTAGGCACGTTTTTTTGATCAGTTCTTAGCCTGCGTGTAGAACACGTAGTTCCGATCGAGGGTCATCCCCGGCGTCACCCGCTCGCCGGTGACGTGATCGTAGATGTCATACTGCTGGAGGATCTCGCCGAAGGTGAGGGAGGAACCGCCGGCCGAGGTGAAAACCGTGCTCGCGGAGAGCTCGCCACCGAGCTCCTGGAAGCTGTAGGTGTAGAGGATCTGATTCCCGCCGGGCAGAGCGCCCTCATGGTCGATGAAGGGGCCGCTGGCGAGCGAGTTGAAGCTGTCGTTGAGGAAGATCTTGATGAAGTGCTCCTCGCGGATGGGGGCCACGGCGATCTTGATGCTCTCGACGTAGTTGAGGATAGCGCTGTCGGCATCGCCGGCGCCGTTGCCGTCGTAGGTGACCGAGATGCGGAAGTTGTAGTAGCCCGTCTGCGTGATCTTGAACAGCGGACGGTAGGCCGCCATGTAGTCGCCGAGGTTCGAGCTGAGGGTGTAGTCCCAGTCGGTGTCGTCCGCACTGGTCTGATGCTCAGCCAGCTGCAGGAGCTCATCCGGCGTCGCTGTGGAGGAGAGGGTGTGATACTCGCAGCCGTCGAGCTGTCCCATCGAGGCCAGCTCCTCCGCGGTGAAGGGGAGGAACTTGTTGGTCCAGAAGCCGGCGCTGGTCTCGATCAGATTCTGCGCATCGATAGTGAAGACGTTGGTCTTGAAGGTGCCCCTGGCGTTATAGGTATCCTGGTCGCCCTCGGGATTGCCGATAGCGGTATCGGTGAAGGTGCCGCCGGAGGCATCGACGTAGATGTTGTTCAAGCCGTAGGTGATGACGAATTGTCCCTCCTGATCAGCGGGAGGGTTATAGCCGCTGGCGTAGATGTCTCCATCGTAGAAGTGACGGATTCCATCGCCGTCGTAGTTGAAGGTGACAGCCGGTCCACCGAGCAGGCGGAACTCGTACACTCTCTCCACGAAGACGAAGGCGACGAAGGGGGAGATACCTTCTCTATTCCAAATGTTGTATTCATCTCCAACGTAGATGAACGGGAAGTAGTTGACGACGACACCATCGCCCTTCTTGGTCAGCGCCTCCGAATAGAGGTTGCTCTGAACATAGCTAGGATAGTTATCAAAACTTCTATCCCTATCCTTGAAGATCCAGTTATACAGGACAACCTTGATATTGTAGGTTCCAGCTCGATGGAACAGCTCGCCGGAATAGGGAACCCACTTACCATTTTCACCCCAACCACTGGAATACCTATTTCCTAACAAAGGATCCTTGTAAAAAATGGCGTGAATAGATAGGTTGTATCGGTCCTTAGCAATATCGTCCGCCGTGACAGTCAGATTGTTGTAGTAGTAGAAAGAGCCATCACCGTATCCCTCCTGCGAGAAGAAGAGGGAACCCTGCGAGGTGTCACCAGTCCCCCTAGCGGGATCTTGGCTATCACTGATTTGAATCAGAGGCTGCTGAGTGCTCGTGGACTGGTTGTAGTCCTTGCCAGTGGTATAGATGGGATAGAGATAGATCTTGTGGTCGCCAGCCTGAGATCCGTCGGCATCGGACTGATCGAGCAGGGTCAGAGAGTTGAAGGCATCGACGTACTTGAAGTCGCCCTGGCGGTCCTGAATATTTTTGACCGCGGACGCCTTATCGGCGGTCCAGCCCGAGAAACCGAGAGTCCAGCCTACCTTATCCTGATACGCGGTCCGCGCCAGTCCGATGGTGTTGAACTGCTCATAGGACATCGAGCGGTAGACGGTGATCATACGATAGCCATAGCGGCTATCGCCGTTCTGCGCCACCGCATCTTCGGGGAGGGCCATGCTGTCGTGCCAGTATCCGCTCGCATCGTTCTGGTCGGGCGTATAGGACTCGGGATTCTGGGCTTTGGCCGCATCCTCCTGAGGGAAGAAGTAGACATCGTAGTAACCGGAGGACTGGTCGCTATCCTTGAGCGCGTAGTTCTCCTCGATATCGTCGACCTTGACGTCGGCATCGCTGTCGACGCTCTCGGCACCGCTGGTATAGAAGAGGCCGAAGCCGACTCCCACCGAGGTGGCGAGCAGCGCAACCGAGGTCAGAAGGCCTCCGAAAAACCTGATTCCTCTCATGCTGAAGCACCTCCGCTATCGGTCAGATCGGCGCTGAAGGTGAACCTGATGGTGTCGTCGGAGAAGAGGTTCTTCATCTCGGTGACATCAGCGCTCTCCACGGGCGCAGAAGCCGCGCTGTAGAACAGGGTCGGAACGCTGATGTAGAGCTCTACCTCGCTGCTTGCGACCGTCTGCACCGCCTGGTCGCCCAGATCGTAGCTGTAGACGCCGCTCTGGCCCGCAATGGGCTCCCAGCCGGAGATGGTGAAGTAGCGAACGACATCGGGAGCCGCCGAAAGGTCCATCGTCGCAGAGAAGGTTAACGAGGTCGGCGAGATACCAGCCTCGGGGACGAGGGAGAGGTGAAACGCAGAGAAGTTAAAGTTGATGCGCCGCTGGCTGACTACCAGATGGTACCCGCTGTCGAGGTCGGTATAGACATCCCCATTGCGACTGCAAGGCACACAGGAGAGGACTCCGACGGCAGTCTCAGCCGCCAGCTCGACCGAGCCGGTCTGAGCGAGCTCCGCCCCATTTCCAGTGAAGGCGAAGACAGCATAGCCCGAGCCCAGAATGCTGAGTCCAGCGAGCGCAGGAATTACGATTCTTAAGATTCCTCTTTTCACTCTGTCCTACCTCCTTTCTTCGCCCCTCAACGAGGGGATAAGTCCCTTACAGGACTCCAACATTAAGCCGCCCAAGCGACGGTATAGGTGATGTTGAGTTTAGAGCCCTGCACAACTTTGTTGAGAGCATTCCACTCCTCGACGGAGGTGGGCTGCTCGTCGGTCCAGCTGAAGGTCAGAGGCAGATTAGGGACTTTCAGGGTAGTGGTGGCAGTGACACTGGCAGTATCAATGGTCGTAGTGAAGGTGCCGGTGGTACCAGTCCAGGAGAAGACAGGGTCGTTGTCGAGAGCGAAGGACACATAGTTGCCCAGGTCGCCGGTGAAAGTGATGGTCGCAGTCACGGTGAGATTCCTCTCCAGGGTCTCGCCATTGAGGGCGTTAGCATTCAGGTTGACAGTCACATCGGAGATCTGGTCAGCGGTCGCCCTAGCGGTGCTGTTATTGAGGTGGATGCCGGTGTCGGTCGAGGACGAGGAGTCGAGGTCCAGGGTGTAGTTAGCAGTATTGGGGATGGTGATGCTGGCAATCTCAGCGTAGCCGCTGAGGTTGACATTGACGCTGGCCGAAGCGCTGCTGCTGTTATTGTCGGTGAAGTACCAGACGGAGAAGCCGGTGCCGACGATAGTCACACCAGCCAGGACGGGGATGATGATCCCGAGGATTCTTCTCTTCATATCTTCCTGTTCCTTTCTATGAATCTGTCTGAATGACGGCTAGGCATTCACCCACTCGAGGGTGTAGGTAATCGAGATCTCACCGGAGGCCAGAGCGGCCTTAGCAGCAGCATAGGTCGCGCTGCTGTTGGGCTCCTGGCCATCCTGCCAGGCGAAGACGAAGGTGGGCATCTCGATGTCGTAAGTCCTTGACTCTACAGGGTTGGGCAAGTCGAGCTGCCCAGTGTAGGTGTAGGTGATGGTATCGGTCGGAGTGCCAGAGGTGAGAGCGCCGCTGTCCAGCGTGATCGAGACGTAGGTCTCGAGCGCGGCCGGGACGGTGAACTCCATCGTGATCTGGGGCTTCTTGTCGTTCAGATCGGTGTAGGTGGCATCCTGGACGGAGAGTTCATAGGTCAGATCGATGGTGTTGGTATCGGTCCAAGCGGCGCCATCCGCGCTGGACTGGAGGTTGATGCCGCCGTCGCGGGTGGAGTCGAGGAAGAGGCGATAGTGGTTCGCCCTGTCCTTGATCTGGAGGTTGCCGATTTCGGCATAGCCGGCCAGGGTCACCTGGGCATCGAAGCTGGTCTCGGTGGTGTCGCTGGTGAAGTACCAGACGGAGAAGCCGGTGCCGACGATGGTCAGGCCGGCTAGGACGGGGACGACGATCCCCAGAATCCTTCTCTTCATGTGCTGCTACCTCCTGTGTCTACTTGCTGGAATCAGCGCTATCCAGGTCGCCGGCCAGCTTCGCCATGCGGCTGTCGTAGATCTTGTCGATGCCGCTGTCCGCCGCGCTGAAGGCGCAGAGGAAGATGATGAAGCCGCACAGGGCGATCAGGCCCAGAGGCGACTTGAGATAAGTGATGGTCACGCCGAGGCCGTAGTTCTTGAAGCCGCTGTAGCGGCCGAGGAGGCGGTCCTGGTCGATGGCCATCTCGTCGGGCAGCGAGCCGGTGTTGGCATCGCCGCGGGTCTGGAGGGTGATCTCGTGGGTCTGGTCATCCTCGCGGATGGCCACGACGCGGTGGACGATGATGTCGCCGTCGAAGTCGTAGAAGGCGATGACGTCGTACATCTGGATGTCGGCGATGCTGTCGACTCTATCGACGCCGATCAGGGCGTACTGCTCGATCTGGTTGTCGAGATGGTTCTCCTCCAGGTACTCGTTCTCGTCGTTGGCCTCGGACATCGAGCCGGTCTGGATCACCATGTAGGTGGTGTTTCCAAAGAAGATGGGCTCGTTGTTGATCGCCGAGAAGAGGCCGAAGGCCACCAGGGCCAGAGCGACGACGGTCACGACCACATCGACCACCCAACCGGCGATGTTCAGGCCGGTGCTGCGGCGCTTGGACCACTGGTAGGCCAGGGTGTAGACGTTCCTCTCGCGCGCGGCGATCGCCCGCTCGTCAGCCAGCTCGCGCTGGCGCAGCAGCGTCAGGGTGCGGGAGTTAGCGACGGCGTACAGGGGAGGGATCTCGCCCTGCTTCTTCGCTCTCCTCCGCCGCTTGAGGTAGCGAGCCTTGAGGCTCTCCAGGTCGCTGGTGAGCTCGGGGTCCTCGACGCCGTGGGACAGGACCTTCTTGCGCTGGTTGGCGTAGGCGAAAAAGAGGAGTGATAATGCGGCCGCCATGGCGACGATGACGATGATGCCGATGACGATCGCCACGATGTAGAGTCTGTTATCCCAGTTCATTTAGCCTCCTTTCTCGTCTCGAAGACGATTGCCACACAGTGGCTATCTGCTGGGGAAAGGCCGGTGAATAGGTGCTTAAGCCTGGGGGGCTTCGACGCTGATGAAGGCGGAGAAGTTCATGGTCACGCCCTCGGCGTAGCTCTTGAACTCGAGGTAGCTGGCCAGGTCGCTGGTGTTGAAAGCGTCGACATAGTTCAGGGTGGGCAGCTCGGTGACGGTCAGATCCTTGGCGTAGGTGACGTCGCCCTCAGCGAGGGTGACGTCCTCGTTGGCGGCGTTCTTGAAGGTGGTGCTGGTGATGCGCGCAGTCATAGCGGCCTTGAGGTTGGTCTGATCGGTGACTTTGCCGTAGACGACGTAGTAGACGGTGTACTGGGACTCGTCGACGGTCAGGGTGAAGCTGTTGGTCTGGGTCGTGGGGGCTACGATGCTTACATAGGAATTCATCTCGCCCTTGCTCCACATGATGGTGGCACCAGCAGTCTCGTCATCGGCGCTCCTCTGGATGTTGACCACGAAGTCATCCTCGCCGAAGGTCTCGGCGATGTAGCCGAAGCCGACGAAGGTGTCAGCGGTGTAGGTGATGCCGTTCTGACCGCCGCGAGGCTGGTCGAAGTTGATGTCGGAGCCTCTGAACTGGAAGGTGAAGGCCTGACCCATCTGACGGCCCTCCTCCACGCTGGTGGTGACGGTCAGAGCATCAGGCTGGTCGATCTGGCTGGAGAAATACCAGGTCGAAAAGCCGGCGCCGATGATGGCGACGCTGGCGAAGACGGGAGCGATGAGGGCAGTGATTCTTCTCTTTGACATAGTGTGAAATGCCTCTTTTCACAGAGAAGTTAAATGGCAAA
>CALVYN010000001.1 GCA_944372245.1 uncultured Bacilli bacterium | reverse complement strand
TTTACCTGTGTAGATTGTCAGTTTGAGTCGCATGGACCTAGGTGTGTATTGTAAGAAACCGAGATTCAGCCCTTTTTCTAGGTGTGTAGATAGTATTTGGGCATATTCAAAGTGTGCAGATAGTAGAAGATTAGTAGCAAATTAGTATTTTCGAGAGCGGATTTTTTCTATATTCAAAGATGACCTTTTCGTGGCCTAAACTTATTAAAAACATCTCACTTACCTGTGTAGATTGTCGATTTTCAGCCCTGATTTTCTCAGGTGTGTATTGTAAGCGGCGAAGGGCCCAGGTGTGCAGATAGTATTTGGGCATATTTGAGGTGTGTAGATAGTAGAAAATTAGTATTTGCTTAGTCAGAAATTTTCTGTTTTCCGTGAGACCAAGCCATCCGATCCACGCGCTTTAAAACTGAAAAAAGAGCTGCAGCAGCTCCCGGAAATCCTGAGATCTGTTACAGCTCCTCTCTCGTGCAGCCTAAGCTGCGGTCTGGATTAGCGTAGACCGGCGCAGATCGCACCGGCGACGAGAGTCCAGAAGTCGAACTTGAACCAACTGAAAAACTTCTTCATACCGTACCTTCTTTCTACCCGACTGAAGACGAAACTGCTGACTGATCGGCCCTCGACATTCAAACATCTAGGGATTCGACTGTTGATGATAGTGTCGCTCTTTGTGGGTTTTGATAGTAAACCACGAATCTAAAATGATGTCAATAGCCGATATCCGACTTCGACTCCGGGGTCTCCCCTTTCCGCCCCGGCATCTATCTATATCAGCAGATGGGATTTTCCGACACCCAATTCCCTCTATAAGCGCTTCTGAAGCCCCGCCAAGCCTTTCAAACATAAAAGGCCGCAGCCTCCCTCCGGATCGAGTCCAGAAGGAGCTGCAGCCTCTCTATTCGATGGAGCTAGGGATGGTCACCCCGAGAATCTGAACTAGCTGCGGATCGGGGTGACGATTTGGATGTTGGCAGGGTCGTCAGACTTGATGAGGAAGAGCTTGGCGGTGCCGGCGAAGGCCAGGGTGACCTTGTCCGTACCCTGGGCTTTGATGGCCTCGGAGACGTACTTGGGAGTGAAGCTGATGTTGAAGATATCGCCCGTGAAGGTGAAGTCGGAGAGGGTCTCCTTGGCGTCGCCGTAGATGCTGGAGTTGGCCACCAGCTCGCAGAGGTCCTGGCTGCAGCGCAGGGTCACCACGGGGGCAGCCGCACCCTGGGTGACGGTGGTCACGCGGTCCAGGGCGTCGAGGAACTCATTCGTGTTCACCGTGAGGACGTAGGGGGTCTCCTTGGGCGTGACCCGGTCCAGGTCGGGGAACTCGCCGTTGAAGAGGCGGGACTGGATCAGGGTGCTGCCGACCGTGAAGATGGCCTTGGAGCCATCCTGCTGGAACTCGACATCCTTGACGTCCTCACGCCGGGCGACCAGACCCAGCACCTTGACGGCCACGATGAAGTCGAGGTCCGTCACGCCGCTCATGGGCACGGAGTACTGAGCCATGCGGCGCACGTCGGTCGCCCTGAAGATGAGGTGGTCGTTCCTGGTGAAGATCTTGATACCGGTGTAGCAGATCTTCGTGCTCTTGGTCGCGGCCGCGAAGGCGGTGGCGTTGAACAGCTTGACGAAGTCCGCGTGAGGAACGCTGACGGCGGTGGACTCGTCCATCCTGATGTCGACATCGGGGTAGTCGGCAGCATCCAGGGTATTGACCTTATAGAAGGTACGGTTGTCGGAGAGGGTCAAAAGGCTGGTGTCGGCGGTCTGCAGGGTCACGGTGTCGCCCTCGAGCTTGCGGACGATATCGACCAGGAAGTGGGCCGAGATCTGGACCTGGCCGGGCTCGGCCTCCAGGATGTTGACCGTCTCGCCCTCCTTGGCGGGCAGGGTGGTCTTCAGGGTCACATTGCCGTCGGAGGCCAGGACGTTAAGCTCGTTCGCGGTGACGGTGAACAGGAAGTTGCGATAGCTGGGATCGGGCGATGCGCTGGGAATCGCGTCGATAGCTTCATTGAGCGTCCTGATGAGGGCGCCAGTCTTCACGATAAGTTTCATGGTTTGTTCCTCGGGGCCCGATAGGGGCTGTCTATATGATTTTACTTCTTAAAGACTAATAATAATGGCTGTGGATTGTGGATATCTCAGGCTTTTCCAGCCGCTTGGGAAGCGGTTACGACCCAGGCGGCATCGGCTTTCATCGTATCCACACACCCGCGCTGGAAGCTCACAGTTTAACGGCGGTTTCCACAGTCTTCTGGGAGAGCTTCTTGCGCAGGTTGCCGATGGCCTGAGCCAGCAGGGGATCCTGCTTGAGCTGCTTCTTGATCTTGTTGCAGGCGGTCATGACGGTGGAGTGGTCGCGGGAGAAGGTCTTGCCAATCTCCGTGTATGGCAGCTCCAGCATCGTGCGGCAGAGGTACATGGCCAGCTGGCGTGCGGTGGCGACCTGGAGGGTGCGCATCTTGGAGAGGATCTGGGCCGCGGCGACCTGGTAGTATTCGGCCACCGCTCGGATGATCTTCTCGCTGGTCAGAGGGTCCTTCTCCGCGCTGCCCTTGCCGCCGCGGTCCATGAAGAGCTCCTGGACCATCTCGAGGGTGATCGTCGGGTTCTTGTGGGTGGTGGCGTTGAAGAGGATGCGGTTGAGGTCGCCCTCCATGGCGCGGATGCTGCCGGGATTGTGGTTCACCAGATACTCCAAGACACCTGGGCCCATGAGCTTCTCCTGCCCCAATTCCTTCACCTTCATGCGCAGGATCGAGAGCATCGTGTCGGGCTGGGGCCGGCGGATGGGAATGGTCAGACCGGAGGAGAAGCGGGAGACCAGGCGGTCCTCCAGGCCATCCAGCTCGGCGGGGGCGCGGTCGGAGGTGATGACGATCTGCTTGCCGTTGGCGACGAAGGAATTGAAGATGTTGAAGAAGAACTCGCAGGTCTTCTTCTTGTTGGAGAGGAACTGGACATCGTCGATCAGCAGCATGTTGACGCTGTCGAAGTAGTCGCGGAAATCCCGGCTGTCATAGCGGCCCTGGGAGAACTCGATGAACTCGTCGATGAACTGGTTGGTATCGGTGTAGAGGACCTTGGCGCTGGGGCGCTTTTCAATATAGGAATTGGCGATGGCGTGGAGCAGATGGGTCTTGCCGTAGCCGGTGGCGGAATAGATGAAGATGGGGTTGATAAAGCCGGGGGAATCCACGGCCGCCAGGGCCGCCTGCAGGGCCTCGCGGTTGGATTCGCCGGGGACGAAATTGGCGAAGTTCAGCTTGGGGTTGGGGCGGGAGTGGGCGAAGAAGTTGTGTCGCGCCGCCTGGGGGGCGACCGCCGGTGCCACCGCCTCGGAGAAGGAGTTGCGGTCGATGATCTTGAAGGAGTAGGAGGTCTGCGTGACCTGCTTCAGGGCGACCTCGAGCATGTTGAGATAGGAGGGGTTCTTAAGGATTGCCGCATTGACGGCGGTCGGGGTCGTGATGGTGGCGGTCGTCTCGTCCAGCGCCGCTAATTTGGTCGTGTCAAAAAAGGCGTCGAACGTCTGCATGTTGCTCTGGAAGTTGCGTTTTATGAGAGCCAGGGTCTGGGTCCAGATGAGGTCCAGGGAGTGGCCTGTGGTTTCAGTCATTGTTCTAACCTCGGGAGAGAGGATAGCACCCCGAAAGCCACCTTTCCACAGGAAAGAGCAGTGGATTTTAGACGAGATTGAGTTATCCACAACCGAACGGGCAAAAAAACGTGGATAAAAGGCTTTTGGGACAATCCACAGAATCCGTTAAGTGGACGGGCTGTGAATTGCGGCGTGTGGATACTTATCCCTGTGGACAGAGGGACAAGTATCCACAAAAGCGAGAGTTATCCACAGCTCAAAATTGCTCAAAAATCCTTTATTTATCGGGCTTTTATAGAAAATAATCCACAATTTTTGGGACACTATCCACAGCGCTGTGGATAATGTGGATTTGCCCACATCCGTTGAACAAACTGCATTCGAATCGGCGAAAACGGCGGTTTTCCACCGATTTCTCAGATGTTCAAAAGTGGTGATTTAGTTATCCACAATCACGTCCTCTCTTCCGCCTCGCTACCCCCGCCTTGTCCCGATACGCGCCGATCCAGTAGCGGACGGTCTCCCGGGCCCTGATTCCATGGGCTAGAGCCAGGTCGCGATACGATTTCTCCGGGTGGAGGCGGTGGTCCTCCAAGACCATCGCCACCTGCGCGCAGGAGTAGCGCGCATACGTCTGTCCCGCATGTGCCATGAGCCACCTCCAAATGTAAATAGCCAAGCTCGCGGGCGCGTGTAGTAAATTATTGAAGATGCTCGATGACATACGGAGGAGGCAGACATGGATCACTACTGCGTTTCACACCTCCGGCTCCACGCCCTCTAGCGGCGTCAGATCAGGGTGACAGTCGAGGATATTGCGGCTCTTTTGAGCGCGAGAAAGGAAATTTTATTGATGGCAGACGCGAGAGATTACATGTTCCAGAGGCTCGATGCCATGGTCAAGAGAAAGGCTGAGATCGACAGCTGGCTGGCCGAGGGAACCCTGGACTCCAGGAAGGCGGTCGAGCTCTCCAAGGAGCTGGCGACCCTCGAGGAGCCCGTCCGGCTCTACGACGAGTATCGCCACCTGGTCGACGACCGGACGGCGGCCGAGGAGATGACCAAGGACCCCGATCCCGAGATGAGCGCGATGGGGCGCGAGGAGCTCCAGCGCCTCAACGGGGCGATCGAGGCCAAGGAGGAGGAGCTCCAGACGGCCCTGCTGCCCAAGGACAGCCAGGATGACAGGAATGTCATCATGGAGCTCAAGGGCGCCGTCGGCGGCGAGGAGGCCTGCCTCTTCGCGGCCGACCTCTACCGCATGTACCTCAAGTATGCGGAGTTCAAGAATTGGAAGGTCGAGGTCCTGGATGAGAGTCTGACCGGCCTGGGTGGCTACTCCTCTCTGACCGTGCTGATCAAGGGCAAGGGCGCCTGGTCCCGGCTGAAGTTCGAGTCCGGTGCCCACCGCGTCCAGCGCGTGCCCGCGACCGAGGCCTCGGGCCGCATCCACACCTCCACCGCCACCGTCCTGGTCATGCCCGAGCAGCAGGATGTCGACGTGGAGATCAACCCCGCTGACCTGACGATCGAGACCTATCGCAGCTCGGGTGCCGGCGGCCAGAACGTCAACAAGACCGAGTCGGCCGTCCGCATCATCCACAACCCCTCGGGCATCGTGGTCACCTGCCAGGTCGAGCGCTCGCAGCAGCGCAACAAGGAGATGGCTATGAACCTGCTGCGCACCCGCCTCAAGGCCAAGATGGACGAGGAGCGCAACGCCAAGATGGAGGCAGAGCGCCGCCTCAAGGTCGGCACCGGCGACCGCTCCGAGAAGATCAGGACCTACAACTATCCTCAGAACCGCGTGACCGACCACCGCATCGGCTTCACCATCCAGAAGCTCGACCGCGTCATGGAGGGAGAGCTCGACGAGCTTCTCGATGCCCTCCAGGCGGCCCACCTCAAGGACCTGATGCTGGAGCAGACCAAGGCTGAGGAGGCCTGATGAGAGTCAAGGACTTCAGGCGGACCATCCTCGAGGAGCTGCCGGTAGAGCAGACCATCGCGGACGTGCTCGACATCATGGACAAGATCTTTCACATCCCGCCCGCCCAGGCGATCATCGCCGACGATGAGGAGCTGGACGATCAAATCGCCGAGGAGATCCTCTTTCGCCTGGGCAACGGCGAGCCCTCAGCCTACATCATCGGCCACGTCGGCTTCGCCGGCATCGAGGTCCAGCTGAATCCCTACGTCCTGATCCCGCGGCCGGAGACCGAGGAGCTGGTGACCGACATCATAGCCGATAAGACACTCCACCCGAAAAGGATTCTCGACCTCTGCACTGGGAGCGGCTGCATCGCTCTTGCCCTCAAGAAGGCCTTCCCCCGCGCCGAGGTCGTCGGAAGCGACATCAGCGAGGAGGCCCTTGAGCTGGCTAGGGAATCCGCCCGGCGCGAGGGGCTGAACGTCACCTTCAAGAGGCAGGACCTCCTCGAGGGGGAGGAGGGCACCTATGACCTCATCGTCTCCAATCCGCCCTACATCCCTGATGGGACCATGGTCGAGTGCGACTACGAGCCGGAGCTCGCCCTCTTCTCCGGGCCCGATGGCCTCGATGCGACCCGCGGGATCGCCCGCAACCTCTTCAAGTGCCTGGCGCCCCACGGTCGGGCGTACTTCGAGATCGACCCCGACCACGCTGCCGAGGCGGTGGAACTCTTCGTCACCGCAGCGAAAGCTGCCGGCGTCAGCGCCCAGGTCGAAATCAAGAACGACCTCCAGGAGCGCTATCGCTTCGTCATCGTGAAGCTGGATTAGAAAAAGCCCTCGGCTCTGCGCATCTCATCCTCCGATATCGGGGACGATGATTGCGGAGCGCGAGAGCTTTTCTCATTCCTTCCTCTTGGGCACACTAGCCAGCTGCTGGGTCGTCGAGTCGGCGGAGAGGGGGGCCTTGGGCCGGGGGCCATCGCTGGTCCCGGTGAGGTTGGGAGAGCCCCAGTGGCCCGAGATGATCTGCTTGGCCTGGGCCGCCAGGTTCTTCTGGGCTTCGGTGATCAGTGCGTTCTCCTGCTCGATCTTGGACTTCTTGCTCAGCTTGACGGCGATATAGATGATTCCAGGGAAGATCAGAAGCAGGAAGAGGAGGAAGGCGTTGAAGGGGTCGATGGGGACGTAGAACTCGCGCTTGGCTTCCTCCTTCTCGTACTGGGCCTCCAGCTCGTTGAGCTTCTCTCGGTTGGGGATGTCGGCCGGCCGGGTGAAGGTGAGACGGCGGCGGAAGATGGAGAACTTGGCTAGGCGTCTCCCCTCGCGGTAGTTCGACCGGTCGGCATCGTATTCCCACCCGAAGTTGCGCCGCTTCTCGATCTCCCAGGCGCACAGCTCGGCCGGCTGGCGGAGGGTGATGGTTTCCAGACTGGAATCTCTAGCCATAGCCTTCACCTCACATGCCATCTATTTTACTTTTTTGCGGGCGGAGAAATAGATGTTGCGCCCCTTTATGACGGCGGGAAGAGGGCCCCGCTCTTCTATAATTAAACATTGGACTGGAGCAGTGACCATGGCATATCTAGCACTCTATCGAAAGTATCGCCCGCAGACCTTCGAGCAGGTCTATGGACAGAAGGCGGTCATCCAGACCCTGAAGAATGCCTTCAAGCAGAACAAGATTGGCCACGCCTACCTCTTCTGCGGTCCCCGTGGCACCGGCAAGACCTCGATGGCCCGCCTCTTCGCCAAGGCTCTAAACTGCGAGGAGGGCTTAGGCTGCCAGTGCGGAAAGTGCGAGTCGTGCAGGGCGATCGTCGAGGGCAGCCACCCCGATGTCATCGAGATGGATGCCGCCTCGAACTCCTCGGTCGACGACGTGCGCAACATCATCTCCCAGGTCGACTATCGCCCCATCATGGGCCGCTATCGCGTCTACATCATCGACGAGGTCCACAACATGTCCGCCTCAGCCTTCAACGCCCTGCTCAAGACGCTGGAGGAACCCCCTGAGGAGGTCGTCTTCATCCTCTGTACGACTGAGCCTCAGAAGGTCCTTCCGACCATCCTCTCCCGCGTGCAGCGCTTCGACTTCTCCCGCGTGTCGGACCAGGATCTGATCGCGGATATGATTTCAATCTGTCAGGCGGAGAAGGTGGAGGCTGAGCCGGCGGCCCTGGCCAAGATCGCCAGCCTGGCCGACGGCGGCGTCCGCGACGCCCTCTCCCTCCTGGACCAGGCGGTCTCCTTCTCGGGTGAGAGAATCACGCTGCAGGCGGTCGAGGAGCTGTTCGGCCTGGTCGATCCCGCCTCGCTGTGCCGCCTCCTCCTACTGGCTCGAGCCGGTCAGGTCTCCGACCTGGTGAAGGAGGCCCGCGCCCTCTGTGCCCGCGGCATGGACATCTCCCGCGCCACCCGCGAGATGGCCGGCATCTGCCGGGACCTTCTGATCCTGCGGGCTGGAGGCGACCTGTCGATGCTCAACACGATGACCCCGGAGAACGTCGAGACCCTCAAGGACTTCACCGTCGCCGAGTGCAATCGCTTCCTGACCATCCTGATCAGGGGTCAGCGCGAGTACCGCAACTCGGTGGATATCGGCGATGCCTTCGAGATTCTCCTCCTGCAGCTGGCGGCTGGCACCAGCCTGGAAACTCCGGCACCCGCGATGGCTGCCCCGGCGGTGGCCACTCCCGCCCCCAGCACAGCTCGGCCTGCACCTCAGCCTGTCGAGCGCGCCAAGCCTACTATCGCAATCTCTACTGAACCGGTGCCTGAAGCGCCTAAAGCAATTCCTGCTCAGAAAGTCGAGGTTGCTAGTAAACCTGAGCCTGTAGCCACCCCGGCTGCCACTCCTACTCCCACCCCTGCTCCGGCCCCTACTCCGACGGTCAAACCCCGCAACTCGCATCAGTATGTCATCGCCGAGAGCAACATCCTCAGGGTGATGGCCAATGGCGACAAGCACATTCGGCAGACGCTGACCCAGGACTGGAGCAAGCTCCCCAAGGGCGAGGGCCGCACTCTGGTCGACACGCTGGCAGACGGCGTGCCCGCCGTCTGCTCCAACCACGTCCTCTTGGTCAAGATGAGGCAGAAGTTCCGCTGCGATAAGCTGAATCATCCGCAGTCTCGAGAGGAGCTCTCCTCGATCATCAAGAGCACCTTCGGCTACGACCTCGACGTCGGCGCCATCACCGACGACGAGTACAAAGGCGCTCTCGAGGCCTTCAAGGCGGCTGCCGCTGGTGGCATCCTGCCCAAGAAGGAGGACTTCTGGCTGTATAGGCAGAAGGCTTCATCCGCGTCTGAGGAGACCGCTAGCCAGCCGGCTGCAAAGATCTCTTCAGCCCAGGAATTCGTCGATGCTCTGAATGGAGGTAAGTGATATGAACGACAATCTCAACCGCGAGAAGCTCTCAGCGATGGCCAAGGCCGTCCAGGAGCTGAAGGAACAGAACGATATCGAGATTAGCGAGTTCAAGAATCGTGAGTTCAACTCCATCGTCGCCGCCGGCGGCGTCAAGGTCTTCATGAAGGGAGATGGCTCGATCCAGAGGATCGCTCTCGACCCCGATTTCCTCGCCTCGCACACGTCCGACCAGATCGCCGATGCGCTGGTCGAGGCTTTCAACAGCTGCAAGCGGACCATCGACTCCATGCTGGCGGAGATCAACGAGCGCTTCAACCGGAACGCCCAGGTCAAGATGATGCAGATGTACATGGCCAGCAAGCAGGACGGCGGGGCTGACGGCGGCGAGGGTAACCAGTGATGGAGCCTCCGAAGACCGTCCAGCAGATTGCCGACTTTCTCCGCCGCCTCCCCTCGGTCGGAACCAAATCCTCCCTGCGCCTCGCCTACGCCTGCCTCGCCCTGCCCCGGGAGGACCTGGAAGCCTTCTGCAGCGCGCTCGAGAGGGCGCTGACGACGATTCACACCTGCCCCGAGTGCGGCCTTTTAATCGATGGGGACAGCTGTCCAATCTGCAGCGATTCCACAAGAGATGGTTCTACCCTTATGGTGGTTACTTCAGCCAAGGATGTTCTAGCCATTGAAAACAGCGACTCCTTCCGCGGACGCTACTTCGTCCTCAGTGGAACCCTCTCGCCCGCCGCCCACCGCACCCTCGAGAGCACGGGCATCAACCGCCTCTTGGCGAAGGTTCAAGCGGGCGGTATCCGCGAGGTCATCTGCTGCACGGGCGCCGATCTGGAGGGGGAGACCACGGCGCTGTATATCGCGTCGGCGCTCAAGGAAACTGGCGTCGAAGTCACTCGGCCGGCGGAGGGGCTGCCCTCCGGCGCGGTATTGGAATACGCCGACCCGGTGACCCTGGGCCGTGCCATCAAGGGTCGCACCAAGATCGAGGAGGAATAGATATGAGCGGTCACTTCTTCACTTTCGAGGGCTGCGACGGCTCGGGCAAGACCACCGTCATGGAGCGCGTGTACGAGATTCTGACCGCCGAGGGCATCCCGGCGGTCAAGACTCGCGAGCCCGGCGGCGTGCCCATCGCCGAGCAGATCCGAAAGGTGATTCTGGACAACGGAAACACCGCGATGGATATCCGCACCGAGGTGCTCCTCTTCGCCGCCTCCAGGCGCCAGCATCTGGTCGAGAAGGTCCTCCCGGCCCTATCCGAGGGCAAGGTCGTCCTCTCCGACCGCTTTGTCGACTCCTCCCTGGTCTATCAGGGCTATGCTCGCGGCGCGGGCATCGAGAGGGTTAGAAACGTCAATGACTACGCCATCGAGGGCCTGTGGCCCGAGGCTACCTACTTCCTCGACTGCGAGCCCCAGATCTGCTTAGCCCGCATCCACTCCGATGCCGGCCACGAGGAGAACCGCCTCGACAACGAGACCCTGCAGTTCCACAACCGGGTCTACGAGGGCTTTAGGGAGCTCGTGCGCCTCTACCCTGAGCGGGTCATCCCCGTCGATGGCCGCCGGACGATCGAGGAGGAGGCCCAGCAGATTGCGGCCGATATCAAGGCCCGCCTCGAGAGGTCGCGATAGTGGATGCCGCTAGGCTCAAGGCCGAGCAGCCGGCGCTGTATCGCCTGCTCGAGCGCGGCTTCAGAGAGGATAGCCTGCCCCAGGCTATCCTCCTCTATTCCAGCCCGCGCTGCGCCTTCAGGGATCTGGTGCACTTCATCGCCCAGTCTCTGACCTGTGCGAGCGGGTCCTTCGCCTGCGGAACCTGCCCCCAGTGCCACCGCTTCCTGGATGGCCACCGCCCCGACTATGTCGAGATCGACGGGGGCGACGGGAACATCACGAAGGACCAGATTGCCGCGCTGCGCGACTTCTTCGCTCAGAGCGCGGTGCAGAATGGCATCAAGCATCGCGCCTACGCCATCATCGACTGCCAGAGCATGAACGACAGGGCGGCCAACGCCCTCCTGAAGTTTCTGGAGGAGCCGACGCCCGGCATCACGGCGATTCTGACCGCCCCGGCTCTGGAGAGCGTCATCCCCACCATCATCTCCCGCTGCGAGACCATCAGGATCAACCCTCGCTCCCGGCAGGAGATCTACGATTCGATCGCCGATGCGGTCGGTCAGGATGCGGCCTACTTCCTCTCCGACTACTCCGGCGATGAGCAGAGGCTGCTGGATACCGCCGAGCTGGACGATTTCAAGCTAGCCGGGGAGTTAGCGGCCGAATTCATCCGCAGTCTCGACAGAGGGCTGGAGCCGGCCAGCTTCGCCCTGCTGGAGGCGGCCCGGCGCGGATTGGGGAAACCCCGGTGTTATAATTTCTTTTACGGGGATGTATCGCGGTTCCTCAGCGATGCACTCGCGCAGGATGGCCTATTTGGCCCATTCGCTCCGCAGATCGAGCGCTTTGGGCGCGAGCAGCCCGACCTAGCTGCCCGCATGGAACTATCGCTCCGGGAGAGCCAGAGCAAGGCGAAGGCCAACCTATCATTTGCGGGCGTGCTGGCCCGATTGGCGAAGCTGCTGATCGGCTGAGCGCGTCCTTCCGACGTTTGGCTATGGGAGTGTCTCGGTCGTGAGCAAAGAAGAAGAGAACAAGGACAGTGAGAGCGCGGCTTTAGAGCCCTCCGCTCGGGCGATCCGACTGGCTCAGACTCACGTGCTGGCCAAGGTGCGGTGGCGCTATCGCCCCGAGGGTTTCGTCCTCGCTAAAAAAGGGGTGCAGGTCCACGACATCCTGGTCGTCACCTCGGACTTTCTCGACACCGATGCGGTCGAGGTCATCGCGGTCCGGCCGCTGACTCCCGAGCAGGCGGACCGTCCCGGCTTCGAGGAGGCGGTGAACCACCAGGCGCACTGCGCCAGCGAGGATGAGATCCGCAAGAGGAACAACAATCTTACCGAGGAGAGGCAGATCGCCCAGAGGACCCAGCGCGAATCCGACCAGCGCGGGGTCGGGATGACCGTCCGCGGCGCCTACCTTTCCCTCGACAGGAAGAAGGTGCTGATCACCTACACCGCCGACGGCAAGGTGGACTTCCGCGAGCTCTTGAAGATCCTGGGCGCGGCCTTCCACATGAAGATCGAGTTCTGCCAGCTCTATCCTCGCGACTACGCCCAGGTGGTCGGCGGCCTGGGCGTCTGCGGCCTGCCCCTGTGCTGCAACGCCTTCCTCAGCAGCTTCAAGACCATCACCCTCAGCATGGCCAAGACCCAGAACCTCTCCCTCAACATCGCCAAGCTCTCCGGCCAGTGCGGCCGTCTGATGTGCTGTCTCGCCTACGAGAACGACCTCTATGCGGAGATCAGGACGAAGTTCCCCTCCTCCAACAGCTTTGCGCTGGTCGGCAAGCGCATCTTCAAGGTCGTGAGCGTCAACATGCTTTCCGACTCCATCGTTGCGACCGATGGAGACACCTATGAGAACTTCACGGCGGAGGAGTGGATGAAGCTCCCCGCCTCGACCAAGCTCGAATTCAATGCCCAGAAGGCAGAAAGGAAACACAATGAATAACTCCAATGATAACCGCCACGCTCGGCGCCCCAACAATAACCGCAGCAGGAATAATGGTAAGCCCCGCCGAGACGGCCAGCGCCGCGGCCGCCCGGCCGGCAATGGCTTCTCCCGCCCTGGGCCTTTCGGCTTCAAACCCAAGCCCATCTCCGAATCTCAGCAGATGGTCGCCAACCCTTTCGGCTTCGCCAGCCACAACAAGGGCTCTGACGTCCCTCAGAGCGGAAATAGCGGAAGAGACCAGTCTCAGCAGAACCATCAGCAAAACCAGCACAGAGACAATAGGCGTCCCTACAACAACAACAACAACAACAACAACAACAACAACAACAACAACAACAACAACAACAACGGCGGCAACCGCCATACCTACAAGAACAAGCTCCGCAAGCCCAGAAGAAACCCCAATAACATAAACAGAGATGGCAACAATAATTCTTCCAATGAGACGCTGAAGGCTCCCGAGCCCCCGACCACTGGCGAATAACCGTGAACAGAATCAAGAATCTCCAGGACCACGACGGACCGCTGATCGTCATGGTCCCCGTCCCCATCGGCAATGATGCCGATATCTCCCTTCGCGCCCTCGACACCTTGAAGCGGGCTGATCTCATCTGCTGCGAGGATACCAGGACCACGGCGCAGCTGCTGGCTAGATACGACATCCATCCCCAGCGCCTCGTCTCCCTCTACTCGCAGGTGGAGGGGACCAAGGCTCCCGAAATCGTTGCATCCCTCAAGGGTACCCAGCAGCTGTTAGCCTACTGCTCGGATGCGGGAACCCCCGGCATCTCCGACCCCGGAGCGCTGCTTGTCCGGACCGCCATCGATGCGGGTATCCCCGTGACGGCGCTCCCCGGCCCCTGCGCCCTGGTCACCGCCCTAGTCATCTCCGGCCTGGATACGGCGGATTTCGCCTTCTACGGCTTCCTCTCCGACAAGCGGGCAGCCCGAGTCCACAAGCTTGAGGAGCTCGCCCACGTCGAGATCCCCATGATCTTCTACGAGTCGCCTGTGCGCGCTCTGGATACCCTCAAGGATATGTATGAGGTCCTGGGCGACCGCAGATTCGCCCTCCTCAGGGAGCTTACCAAGACCAACGAGGAGGCCATCCGCGGCCAGCTGAGCGAGGTCGCAGACCTCGATCCCGCCTCGATTCGCGGCGAGTGCGTCATCGTGGTCGATGGCTTTAAGAAGACCTCCGATAGCTTCGATGCGGAGATTGAAAAGCTCTATCGCCTGTATGCCGACAACGGCATCAGTCCCTCGCTCTCCGCCAAGCTGATCGCCGCCCAGCTGGGGCTTAGAAAGAATGAGGTCTACCGGATCGTCCAGCGCCTCGACAGGGGCGCTCAGGACTGAGGAGAACCGGTAGCTAGACTAAAAAACCTCTCGCCGCAGCGAGAGGTTTTCTCTTTCAATTCTTCTTTAACGAGCCTGGTATAGAGGCTTGTTGTTGGGGGCGGCGCGGCCGCCGGTGGTCTTCATGATCAGCCACATGGTCCTGAGCACCATACCCATGATGCCGAACATCCAGGAGTAGATCGGCGCCATGAAGTAGGTGACCATGCCGATGATGGCGACGGTGAAGGAGAGGGTGGCGGACATCTTGAGACCCTGCCAGAGGGTGCAGTCGCGGTGGAGCAGGTTCCTCCGGCCCAAGGTGAAGAGCCAGATGATGAGACCGCACACGATGATGAGACCCGCGCTCACGCCGATGGTGATACCGACCTGACGCCAGATGGCCGCATTCCTGACGGGGATGTAGGAGGTGGTGATGAGGGGACCCCACTTCTCGACGACCTCGTTGTTGCGCTCGGCGATGTAGGGGCCCTCGCACTTCAGGCTGGAGAACTCGAAGGTGTCCTTGAAGGCGGAGAAGACGCCGTGGAAGACAGTCGCCTGCGAGGAGGTGGAGGCGGTGGGCTCATCCGACTCGGTGCTGGTGGGCAGCAGGGGGTAGATGTAGATGTAGTAGTCGGAGGGGGTGAAGAGGATGAAGGAGCGGTTGACCGGGCGGTTCTCAGCGACCAGATAGCCCTCGTCGCCCTCCTCGCCCGCGCGGAAGATCTTCGCGTTCATCAGGTCGTTGAGCTCCTCGAGATCCTCGCGGGAGGCGTTGGAATCGAGGCTGGTGGAGAAGACGCGCAGCAGGGGCACGTTGTAGGTTTTGCCGGCGTCATCGGTGATCTCGCTCATGAACTGGTAGGAGGTGTCGACCGGAGCGGTCCAGGAGACCTGACCCGAGCCGGTGCCGACCACTGCGTTGGCCAGGTTGGTCTGGGTGAAGAAGTTGGTCTCACCGGGTGCGGGCTCGCGGGCGAAGTTGGGTTGATCCGCGAGGCTGTGGTCCTTGAGCACGCCATCCTCGATGTAGAGGCTCTGGAACCTCTCATCCTGGGAGAGCTGGTGCAGGGCTATGCTGAGGCCCTGGTCGGACTGGGGCTGGATGATGGCTCGGCCGTCGTTCTGGTAGCCCTGGGCCAGGGGCACGACGAACATCAAAAAGATGGAGAGAACGAAGAACATCAGAGCCCAGTAGAAAGGCCTCTTACGCCCATCGATGATGGTCTGGTTGCTGTATAGGGATTTGAGCAGATATTTCCAAGTAGGCATTTTTCGATATCAGGCGTCCTTATTTGCGCCGGGATATTATATAAGAAGAAACAAGATTTTTCTCGCTGTGGATTCACCCCGAATTTACCCGGCTGTTTTCCGCGGAAAACACGGCGCAAAAATCTTTCATTCAAAGTGAGGTTGTCTTAAAACCAACTTAAAATTGAAATTGGGGTGCTTTAGTTGATTTTGCTAATTGACTATTGTCTTTCTAGTATTTAGTGTGCTAGATTGAATAAGCCTTTGAAGGAGGTAATTTATGAGTAGAGAAAGAGGAACTCCCAGGTACCTAAAAATCGCCCAGGATATCTGTGGAAAGATTTTGACCGGCGAGTATAAGGAGGGCACCCTCCTGAAGGGTCGCTCGATCCTCGGCGCTTCCTATGGCGTCTCTCCCGAGACCGTCAGAAAGGCTCTGAACCTGCTGGAGAAGGAGAAGGTCGTCAGCTCCAAGAGGGGCGTCGGCGTCTTCGTCGAGTCCGTCCTGCACGCGCAGCAGTTCGCGGCCCGCTGGCGCAGCGAGACTCGCATCCAGGCTAAGTACCAGGAGCTGGAGAACCTGCTCGAGGAGAAGAAGGCTCTCGATCTGAAGATCGACGCGGCTATCGCCGACATGAACGACTCCTTCCGCTATCAGACCACCGAGGCGGTCAAGTTCAGCGAGGTCGTCGTGCCCGAGGGCTGCTGGCTCGATGGCAAGACCGTCGGCGAGGTCTACTTCTGGAACTACACCGAGGCCACCATCGTGGCGGTCATCGGCTCCGATGGCATTGCCAAGACCTCTGTCGGCCCCGACTTCGTCCTGCACGTCGGTGACAGGATTCTGTTCGTCGGCAAGGACGGCGACACCTTCGACCGCGTCACCTCCTTCCTGGTCTACGGTGTCCTCAGGGAGGGAGAGGAGGAGTAAGTCCCCTCGCCTAGAGCGTAGACACGAAAAGGACCGGCTCAGCCGGTTCTTTTTATTATGTCTATCAATCTATTAAGAATACTCCAGTTTCAATTCTCTCAAGTTATTTAAAGGTTGTATCTCGCACCCGAGATTTTACCTGTTAAAATCTCACCCGTTTGAAGCGCGTCTACCCATGCAACCGCGCTCTACAAAATAACAGGGGGTGCCTCATGGCATACACAGGTAAGAAAGGCGGATGGAATGACGTCCGCAGCTGGTTTTCAATCGGCATGATCGCCAGGAACGCCGCGATCGGAGCACTCTATTTCGTGCTCTCGGCTGCAGCCTTCTACATGAGCTATGGGATGTTGCAGTTCCGTCTCTCCGAGATCCTCAACATCCTGGTCTTCTTCAATCCGGCCTATACGCTGGGCCTCTCCGTGGGCTGTCTGCTCTCCAACATCCTCGGTGCAGGTCTGGGTCTGGCCAGCTGGTGGGACCTTCTCATCGGCACGGGCTGCACGCTGCTAGCCTGCCTCTTGATGATTCCCTTCCGGCAGCTCTTCCTCGCCAGCCTGATGCCGGTGATCGTCAACGGCGTGGGCGTGGGACTCGAGCTGTTCTATCTCTTCGGCATGAGCGAGACCACGCCGCTCTACGCCTGCATGGGCTGGGTGGCTCTGGGCGAGGTGATCATGGTCCCCGTAGTGGGATACATCATCGCGCACATACTCAAAAGATATGGCTCCAAGTTCCTGGTGGGAATCCTGGGAGCCACGCGCAACACCGAGTTCGTCTGGTAGCTATTCGAGTCTCTGATCAGAGGACGTCCTTGCCCCAGGCCTTGTGTTCCAGGGTCTGGTATTTGACGTAGAACCGCTCCTTGGTCAGATTGGGCAGAATCTGGATGATCTGCTGGATCACAGTTCTGGCGTACTCATCGTAGGTCGCAGTCGGCTGCTCGCCCACCAGAGCGACAGAGACCAGCGCGGCGGGGCCGGGCTCGCCTCCGAAGAAGATCGGGGTCTGGTCGTGGATCACGACCATGGCCCGAGCCTCGGGCTTGCCGGGGAAGATGGAGATGTTGCCACCCAGGGCCCTCTTGATGGCTTTGGCGGTGCTCTCGTCCACCTTCTCGGTGGTGGTGAATTCGATCATGGGCATAGTTCTCTCTCCTTTTAGAAGTTTTCGCCGCCGAGGCCCCAGTGGGCGACCTCGGCGTATTTGACGTAGATCCTATCGGCGGGGATGGCGGTGTTTTTGACGATGGCCTCGGTGACATCCCTAGTCAGCGGGTCGAAGGCCGCCGTGGGGATCCTGCCGTAGGAGGAAATCTCCACCATGGCGCAGGGGGCATCGGAACCGGCGAAGTAGAGCGCTCCGCTCTCGGCGGTGAAGCCGACCATGAGCCAGGTCTCCGACTTGCCGGGGATGTCGCTGACGATCTGACCGAAGGCGTTCTTGAGCTTCTCGTGGGTGGTCGAATCCAGCGCGACGTTGGTCGTCATATGGAAATAGGGCATGCTTTCTGTCCTCCTGGCCATTATTCTAAACTTCGAGGAAACGGAGGCTCATATATGAGGAGACAGAAAGAGGATCTGAAGGGACAGAGGGCGCTGGTCACCGGTGCCTCGTCGGGCATCGGGCTGGCGGTGGCCGAGCGGCTTTTGGCCCGGGGCTGCTTCGTCGTGGGCGCCTCGCGCCACGAGGGGAATTTTGCCAAGCTCCGCGCAGCTTATCCCGACCGCACCGACTATGTCGTAGCCGACCTCAGCCGAATGGAGGATGTCACTAGGCTCATCGAGGCTCCCGCCTGCCAGGAGGTGAACCTTCTGGTGGCCAACGCCGGCTTTGGCTGCTTCGGCGACTATCGGAACGAGAGGATCGACGAGCGGGAGATTCAGATGGTCCAGGTCAACTGCCTGGCGACCCAGCGCCTGATCAAGGCCTACCTCCGGCGCTTCGACAAGACGGGTGGCAGGATCCTAGTCACCGCCTCGGCGGCAGCCTTCGGAGCCGCCCCATACATGGCGGCCTACTACGCCACAAAGGCCTATATCTACCGCCTCTGCCTGGGATATCAGCGGGAGATGAAGATCGCTCACAGCCGGGCGGAGCTCTCCCTCCTCTGCCCGGGTCCGGTGGCGACCGGCTTTGAGAAGGCCGGTGATCTCAAGTTCCAATTCAAACCGATGGATGTGGGTCGGGTAGCGGATTATGCCCTGAAGAAATGGTTTAAAAACAAGGCTGTCATCGTCCCCGGCTTCGCCTATCGCCTCCTCAGGATCGGGGCGAAGATCGCTCCGGATAGCCTTATTACTAAGGTGACGAAAAAGGCGGCGGTCTAGGGGTAAAACCCTTGGGAAATCTTGAATTAGCACTTGTGCATTGACATTGCTAAATTGCTGAATATACTTTCGATTGCCGCGCGAGGAGCGCTCGCTAACCAGGAGGTTAAGAGAGAAAAATGATCAGACCTTTGAGAGATTACGTGGTTCTCGAGGGAGAGCCCGAGGAGAGAAACGTCGGCGGACTCATCATCAAGACCAAGGAGAATGACGAGGGCGTGGCCACCGTCGTGGCCGTCGGCCCCGGCACCAAGGATGAGGAGGGTCACGATCTGCCCGTCGATGTGAAGGTCGGCGACAAGGTCCTCTTCAAGAAGTACTCCGCGACCGAGTACAAGCAGGGCGACCACCACTATCTCGTCCTGAGGAACGAGGACATCATCGCCATCGTCGAGTAAGCTCACGCACCTATAGAGATAGGAGAAGGAGAATAGAGATATGGCTAAGGAAATCAGATTCGGAAAGAATGCCCGCGACAGCATGCTGGCGGGTGTCGATCAGCTGGCTAACACCGTCAAGATCACCCTGGGCCCCAAGGGCCGCAACGTCGTCCTCGACCAGGGCTACGGCTCGCCCCTGATCTGCAACGACGGTGTGACCATCGCCCGCAACATCGAGCTGAAGGACAAGTTCGAGAATATGGGCGCCAAGCTCGTCTATGAGGTCGCTAACAACACCAACGACGTGGCTGGCGACGGCACCACCACCGCCACTCTGCTGGCTCAGGCGATCATCCACAACGGCGTCGCCGCCATCGACCGCGGCGCCAACCCCGTCTTGCTGAGCCAGGGTATCCGCAAGGCCGGCAAGGCCGTGGCTGCGGCCCTGCTGGAGGAGTCTCACTCCGTCTCCACCTCGGCTGAGATCCAGAACGTCGCGACCGTGTCCTCCGGCGATGAGGAGATCGGCAAGATCATCTCCGAGGCGATGGACAAGGTCGGCAAGAACGGCGTCATCACCGTCGACCAGTCCCGCTCGGTCGACACCCAGCTCAAGGTCACCGAGGGTATGCAGTACGACAAGGGCTACATCTCTCCCTACATGGCTAACGACCGCGAGAAGATGACCGCCACCCTCGAGGATCCTCTGATCTTCCTCACCGACATGAAGATCACCAACATCCAGGATCTGCTGCCCATGCTGCAGGCGGTCGTCGAGTCTCACAAGCCCCTGCTGATCGTCTCCGACGATATGGATACCGAGGTCTCCTCCACCCTGATCATCAACAAGCTCCGCGGCTCCTTCAACGTCGTGGCCACCAAGCTGCCCGACTACGGCGACCTGCAGAAGGCCACCATGCAGGATCTGGCCATCCTGACCGGCGCCAGGCTCTACAGCAAGGATCTGGGCATGGAGCTGAAGAATGCGACTGTTGCTGACCTGGGCTCCGCCAAGAAGGTCATCGTCACCGCGGACTCCACCACCATCATCTCCGGTGCGGGCGACAAGGCCGCTCTGCAGAACCACATCCAGGAGCTGATCGCTCAGGCCAAGAACAAGACCAACGAGTACGACCGCAAGCAGATCGAGAAGCGCATCGCCAAGCTCAGCGGCGGCGTGGCCGTCATCAAGGTCGGCGCCACCACCGAGACCGAGCTCAAGGACAAGAAGCTCCACATCGAGGATGCCCTCAACGCCACCAAGGCGGCGGTCAGCGAGGGTATCGTCCAGGGTGGCGGTGCGGCTCTGGTCAACGTCTACAAGAAGCTCAAGCCCACCCTCAAGGATGAGGACAACGACATCCAGCGCGGTATCTCCTGTGTCCTGGAGGCTCTGACTGCTCCTCTGGCCCAGATTGCCGACAACGCCGGCTACTCTGCAACCGACATCGTCTCTGCCCAGCTGGCTGAGAGCCGCGAGAACTACGGCTTCAATGCCCGCAACGGCCAGTGGGTCAACATGTTCGACTCCGGTATCGTCGACCCCACCAAGGTGACCCGCTCTGCGGTTCTGAATGCGACCTCCGTCGCTTCGGAGTTCGTCACCACCGAGGCCGGTGTCGCCGACATCCCCGAGCCCAAGGAAGCTGCTGCCCCTGCCCAGAGCGGCATGGACTACTAAACCGGTTTAAAGGTTTGAGAGAGCACCCGAAAGGGTGCTCTTTTTGGTCTCTTGGAGGTCTTTAGTTCAATCTAACAACCCTAAATATTGGCTATAAGTTTTCCTTGTTATTCACCTTGAATTCCTGAGCCGCCTATCTACTCTGAATTTCGGATGACCTCGCAAATACCCCTTTGAATGTCGGCATATCTTTGATATATAATGCAGAGTGCTGCGTTCCGTTGGAAACGGACCAGAGAGAGGACCCTTAACTGAAATGAAGAACGGAATCCATCCCAAGTACTACCAGGCCACCGTCACCTGCTCCACCTGTGGCAACACCTTCACCGTCGGCTCCACCAAGCCCAGCATCCTTGTCGATACCTGCTCCAACTGCCACTCCTTCTACACCGGCAAGCTGAACCTGAACGCCAAGGCTGGACGCATCGAGGCCTTCAACAAGAAGCTGAACAAGACCAGCAAGTAGTCAGCGGATAACAGACATAGGGCGCACCGGACGGTGCGCTTTTTGTGTTCCCCTTGGGTGAGACTAGGGGTGAAAGATATAATTTAGGGCTGCTTTGAGATACGTGGAGGTCTTTTGAGATGGCTGAAAATAAGAAGAGATACTTCTATGTGACGACACCGATCTACTACACCTCGGGTATGCCTCACATCGGGCATGCCTACACCACTTCGATTGCGGATAGCATCGCCCGCTACGAGAAGCTGAAGGGCCGCGATGTGTTCTTTCTGACTGGCGATGACGAGCACGGCCAGAAGATCGAGGAGAAGGCGAGAGAGGCGGGCAAGACCCCGCAGGAATATGTCGACGGCATCGCCAAGACCTTCCAGGACGTCTGGAAGCTGATGCACATCGACTACGATGACTTCATCCGCACCACCCAGCCCCGCCATGTGGCGGTGGTCAAGAAGGTCTTCACCCGGCTCCTGGAGCAGGGAGATGTCTACAAGGGAGAGTACAGCGGCTGGTACTGCACCCCCTGCGAGTCCTTCTTCACTCCCTCGCAGCTGGTCCAGCCCGGCAACCTCTGCCCCTCCTGCAACCGCCCCTGCCACATGGAGTCGGAGGAGGCCTACTTCCTCAACTGCAAGAAGTATGTGCCCCAGCTGCTCAAGTTCTACGAGGAGCACCCCGACTTCGTCCCCGGCGGCAAGCTCAACGAGATGATCAACACCTTCATCAAGCCCGGCCTGGAGGACCTGTGCATCACCCGCACCTCCTTCTCCTGGGGTATCCCCATCGATGAGGATCCTAAGCACATCATCTACGTCTGGATCGATGCGCTGCTCAACTACATCTCCGCCCTGGGCTATCTGAGCGATGACCAGAGCCGCTTCGAGAAGTTCTGGGGTCCCGACTGCGAGATCGTCCAGCTGGTCGGTCGCGAGATCAATCGCTTCCACACCATCTACTGGACCATCCTGCTGCTGGCTCTGGGCCTCAGGCTGCCCGACAAGATCCTGGTCCACGGCCTGCTTCTGACCCGCTCTGGCGTCAAGCTCTCCAAGAGTCTGGGCAACGCTCCTCAGCCCAAGCCTCTGATTGACCGCTACGGTCTGGACTCGCTCAGGTACTATCTGGCCCGCGCGGTGCGCTTCGGCGAGGATGGCATGTTCACCCCCTCGCTCTTTGTCAATCTCATCAACACCGAGCTGGCCAATGGCTACGGCAACCTGATCAACCGCACCATCAACATGATCGGGAAGTACTGCGGCGGCAAGATCCCCGCTGTCACCGAGAACGACCCCTTCACCCAGAAGCTCTTCGCCGATATCGATCTGGCGGTGAAGAACTACATGGATGCGATGGACCGCTTCGATGTGACCTCCGGTGCGGAGCACGCGATGCAGATCGCTCTGATCGCCAACAAGTACATCGATGACATGGCCCCTTGGAAGGCCGCTAAGGAGGGCGAGAACGCCAAGGTCGAGGAGACCATGGCCGCTCTGGCGCACGCCATCCGCATCTCCTCTCTGCTCCTGTCGCCCTTCTTGGTCACCAAGGCGAGCGCCGCTCTCGACGAGCTGAATGTCCCCGCCCAGTATCGCGACTTCTCCACCCTCAGCGAGCGGAATGCTCTCGCGGGCATCGCGGTCAACGATCCTGTTCCTCTCTTCCCTAGATTGAAGAAGGATGAGGAAATTGCCTGGCTCGAGGTCCTGATTGACGGCGAGCCTGAGAAGAAGTAGTTATCAAAGCTTCTTGTAGAGCTTTTCTCCAACGCAGATTAGAGGAAGCTGACAGGAGGTATTGAGGCAAAGCAATTCTCCGTTCTCCTCCAGAAGTTTGATTTCTTCATCCAAGACGATACCCTGCTCCCAAGTGCTTTTGATGTACTCGTATTTGGGGCGTGATGTACTGCCGGTTAATAATCTGTTGGTTAAGCAGATAGAGTTGTTGATCAACGATAGAATGCGCGTGTAATCACACTTGCTGAAGTCTATCTTTTCTCCTCTTTTATCTATGACTTCTTTATATGATTTCTTAGTGAATGGGTCGAAATAGTGTTCCCCATCGAATTTTTCTCGTATAGATTCAAACATTGGATAATTGATAAGAAGCAGACCATATTCAGTTTCGTTGTTAAACAACCGCTGGAGTTTCTTGAGGTGTTGCTTCTTTTCTTCATAATCGAATCCATCATCCTTAATATCCAGGTCGAATACGAGAAAGATGCGAGTGAATTTTGTCGACCGGAGAATCTCTCTTTCTTCTTTCGTGATGGAATCGAGTGATTCAATCAATGCCTGAGGAACTTCTATATCGAAATTATATTTTTGAAGAAATTGATAGAGGGCATAGATATCGCATTTGAATGCGAATATGTTGAATTTGTAATCTCCGAGAAT
This sequence comes from uncultured Bacilli bacterium, assembly GCA_944372245.1. Classification (GTDB taxonomy): domain Bacteria; phylum Bacillota_I; class Bacilli_A; order RFN20; family CAG-288; genus CAG-568. The sequence continues at coordinate 55,911 of CALVYN010000001.1, read as the reverse complement.
TGTTTTATTTAACCTTTCAAAGAAAAGTCTTTCTGTCCTTTCTCATTCAACAAGGATGAGAGTCTGATTCTTGCCTCCTCTCAATTAAAATCCCCCATTTCTGTAAATCTTTTCGAGATTATGACCCTCTCTTAGCTCTCCATAATCGCGATTGCAGACAGGAGTGATCCTGTTGTTTTCGATGATGAAGATGTTGTCAGGCCGCATCAGCTTGTTAGTCATTAGAGAAGTGTTATGAGTCGTGACAAAAGACTGGAACTGCGTGTATTCATTTAAGAGCTGAACTATAGTGGTGCTCAGTTCGAAGTGATAGAAGGCATCGAATTCATCGATGAAAAGAAAAGTGACTTCGGAGAATCTCATCGACCAGTAGAAGAACAATTCAAGAGCTTTGGTTCCAGTTGATAAAAGCGGGGCTAGAGGAACTTGTTCGCCATTCATTTCAGTCACGATAATTTGAGCTTCCTTTTGTAGATTATTAGGAAGTAAATAAAGACGGCTTCTAGATGAAAGCTTGTATTGCAAGCCTGCTTTCTCCAAAAACTTTTGAAAATCCTTAACTTTGCCTGCTTTGACGATTGCATCCTCGATCAAGTCATTTGGAAGCATATATCCCGAGGTTTCATTTCTTCCTCTTAAACAGTTGAACCAAAGCATACCCTTCACAAAATCCAGCATCCGGTTGAGAAGGGAATTCCGCGAGAAACGAATGAAGGTGAACATATAAAAGACAGCAGATTTTCCTTTGGGCATCCGCGAAAAATCAAAGCCATTGGCTTCGGGTATATCAGTTTTAACTTCAGTTCCCTGTCTGTACTTGAGGATGGTCTTCCCGTTGACTACTAGATCTTCTGAGATTATTTCGTATTCGCTTTCCTTCTCATATTTGTATCTAACAATGTCATTGTCAAAACGGAATTCATATTCAAATTCAATTGGTCCTGTATACCCCACAGTCCTATAATTTCCCGAAGTTAAAGGGGTAGGAGGGTTCTGAGACCCGAGAGTCATAGTGGAGAATACGGTGTTTTTTTCGATGTCAAAGATGGCCTCACCTAGATTCGATTTTCCAGCACCATTTACACCATAGATGATTCCTTTATTGATGATGCCATTTCTAATTTCGGATTCATTGAATGCATATTTCCCGGTGTTGGTGAGATCAAAGGTTAATTTCTCTCTGAAGTTTTTGAATCCTCTGACACTGAATTTAGCTAGCATTTGGCACTCCCGTAAAAAATTTCCGGATGCCTCAATCATATATATCTCCCCCAAAATAGACAACGTACTTTCAGTTCTCCTCAACTATTAAATAACTGTCTTGTTGTCAAAACGGGACAAAAAAGAACTGAGATTTAGCGAGCGTTAATGGTCAGTCTCCTATCGGGTGATTCGGTATTCGATCTTGATGACGCGATAGTACTTGATGGAGAAGATCTCAACGAAGAAGTCCCAGCTGGAATATTTCAGAGTGTAGGTGTTGCCCGCCACGAGATTTGAGACTTCATCCTCGGCGTAGGCGAGAGGATTCTTGTTCTTGTCGAGAGCGGCAACTTTGATCCTCACAAAATCGAGATTGACACGTGCGCGGACATCGACGGCGGTGAAGTCGGTCAAGCCGACATCATCGCTCCAGGACCACTTGAAGGAACCGTCGCTGGGCTGGTAGCTACCGTTGATGATCTTGGTGTCGTAGTATTCCTCGTCATAGCCGTCGTTAAAATCGTCATCGATCCATCCGTCATCTCCATCGTCATAATGACCATTATTACCGTTATCCAGCCCCGGGATGTCTATCATGGGTCTGACCGGGTCGATGAGCTTACCGCTGAAGGCGGCTGCACCATAGGAGAGACCGGCCGTCACTAGGATGATAAAGGTGACGAGAGCGGCGACCACACCGCCGAATTTTCCCGACGAATATTCGGCGCTCGAATACTTATCGTCCGCTGTATTGCTCCTGATTATGAGAACCATGTTAATCAGGGTAGAAATCAGACAGAGGAATGCGACTACACAGGGAATTACGGCAGAGCCCGCAACGAGAAGAGGAAAATTCCAATTTGCCCTGAAACTATCGAAGTTGGCGATATAGACCTTAGTGCTAGTTATGAAATCCATGTTGAAGAAGAAGATGATCGGGGCTGCGAAGGCCGCGATGGTCGCGATGACAGAGGCCAGGAAGGGCGCTGTAAACCTCTTGCGCGACGAGAAGAGGCAGTAGAGGAGGGCGCAGATGATGGGGATGTAGCAGGCCAGGCCATAGACGGTGTCCCCCATGGGCTTTGGCGAACAGGCGATCTTGTACCCGGCGATGTACATCTCTCCTTTGAGGCCGAGGAATAGCTGATACATGTTGAAGGAGAAATTCAGCTTTAAACCACTGGTGGTCCCGTAGTATTCCAACGTCGGAACGAGGAAAAGAATTAGCATGCAAGCGATCAAAAACAGGGGCAGACCCGCAAAGAATCTTCTGGCATTCATCGTTTGATACCTCGATGGGAAAATTCTATCGTATGTAATGTCCGAAAAAATAATTGCTATATAGGAAAATCGGTGGATTCAGCGATGGAGTTTTCACATTTTATTTTTGGACTACAGGTCTGTAAAAGACTTACGAATACTCCTGCGGCTCTATCTCGCTCTCCTCTTTAGCCACTCCAGCTGCGCCTTGCGCTCGTTGGGGATGTTCTGCTGATTGACCTGGAGGAGCAGCTCCTTCAAGACTTCGTGGAAGATCGGGCCGGGCTTGTAGCCAATCCGCTGAAGGTCGTGTCCAGTGACCTTCAGGTCTGAGAGCGAGGAGGGGATGGAGGAGGTGAACTCGACATCCTCAGACTGCTCTCGCAGCTGACGATAGCCGCTGATATCCCTTCCTTCGATCGCATCCCTGAGGCAGAGGAAGCGGATGGTGACCTCGGGATTGAGAGGGAAGGATTCTAAGAGTAGGAGACGGAACCTCTTTGGGGATTCCACATCCTTCAGGGTGAACGACCTGTCGATATCCAATAGGCTCTGGATCGCCTGAGCGCTCGAGCGGGAAAACTTCAGCCTCATCAGCATCTCGTAGGCGAGATCGGGGCTGATCCTCCCCGCTTCGAATATCCCGGCGATGTTGGCGTATGGATCATCGCAAGCCTCTTTAGTGAGACGGGAGATGAAGGCAGGCGGAAGCATCGGGATGGCAGAGAGGAAGACCGCAGAGTTCTCTCTGATCAGATCGTAGAAGGAGGGATAGGAGGCCAACCTGATCATCTCGGCCTCGATCCTCTCCTCGGAGATCTCACCCAGCAGGTGGGCGCACTCGGCCATGGCGTCTCTAGTCCTCTCCTCGATTGCAAACCCCAGCTGGCAGGAGAACCTCAAACCTCGGAGGATGCGGAGCGCATCCTCCTGAAATCTCTCGATCGGATCGCCAATCGCGCGGACGACTCCACTGCTGAGATCTTCCAATCCGCCGTGGAAGTCATAGACCTCTCCATCGCGATAGTAGAGGCCGTTGATCGTGAAGTCGCGCCGCTTCGAGTCCTCCTCGGCGGAGCTGGTGAAGCTGACGCTGTCGGGGTGTCTGTGATCCCGATAGCTCCCCTCGGTTCTAAAGGTGGTGATCTCCACCGGGTAGTGGTGGATGATGACTCGGACAGTCCCGTGTTTTATGCCCGATCTGGAGATGTCGAAACCTGGGAAGCAGGAGATGGTCTGGCCCGGGGAGGAAGGGGAAGCGATATCGAAGTCGTGAGCCGCCTTGCCCAACAGGGAATCCCTGACGGCGCCGCCCACGACAAAGGCGCGATACCCGCGCTTGGACAGCTCGTCCAGCGCCAGCTGGACCTCCTTGGGGAGAGGAATATCAATCCTGTATCTCTTCTCCATCCCGTGCGACCTCCACGATCCTATCCACCGCCTGAAGATACTCCTCCTGGCTGGAGCAGTGGACCAGCAGACCCCTGATCCTTCTAGCGTTGGGCAAACCCTGGAAGAAGGCAGGGGCCGCGGCCCTGAACTCGACGGAGATCTTGGCGGGAGGGACGTTGCGCGAGTACTCCAGAGCAAGCTGCTCGCGCAGCAGCTGGGCCTGAGTCTCCACGGCTCTGACGGGCCGCTCCAAGCCGTCCTCGACCGCGAGAAGGTCGGTGAAGACCAGGGGATTGCCGATGGCGTTGCGCCCGATCATGACCGCATCGGCACTGGTGGATTCCATGATGCTCAGCGCGTTGTCGGGACCGATATTGCCGTTGGCGATGAAGGGCACGGGGCAGGCCTGCCTCGCCTTGGTCAGCAGGTCGTAGTGAGGGAGCCCAGTGTAGAACTCGTTTCTCGTCCTTCCGTGCATGGCGATGGCCGAGACGCCGGCGGAGACCAGCATCTGGACGATCTTCACGCAGTCTTCAGGGTTTGAGTATCCCAGCCTGGTCTTGACCACGATGGGGATGCTGGAGGTCTCAACCATGGTCTTGACTAGAGAGTAGGCCTTATCCAGGTCGGTGAGCAGGTGCGAGCCGGCATCCTGCTTCATGACCTTGGGGACGGGGCAGCCGAGGTTGAAGTCCAGGAAGGCATACCTTCCTTCAGCTTCGCATATTCTGATAGCCGTCCTGAGCTCCTCGGCGTCCGAGCCGAAGAGCTGGAGGGCGACGGGGCACTCATCCCGCTTCGTCTCGCGAACCATCTCCAGGGTCTCCTCGGAGTGGCGGGCTAGGGCGGCCGCCGAGATCATCTCCGTGTAGACCAGGCCAGCGCCGTGACGGGCGGCCGCGATGCGCATGGCCACATCGGAGAAGCCAGCTAGGGGTGCCTGGACGTAGCGATTGGCCAGCTCGAGGCCTGCTATGGTGAATTTCTTGGCCATTTCTAAGTTCCTCCCGGGGATTTTCACGATAGCCTAGCAAGGGCGAGCTGGGGGCGAGGTAATGGCACCGCTTACATTTATATTTGGATATATGATAGGAGCCAAGTGCGATTTGAGCACTCAGAAAGAAAGGAAACTATGAAAAGTTCTCGGAAGCTTCTGCCTATTCTGCTAGCGTTTACCTCCATCGCTCTGGTGGGTTGCAACGGCGCTAGCGGCAATTCGTCCAGCACTGGTAGTGACTCCTCTAGCAGCACCCCTGTGTCGTCCAGCACGCCTAGCTCCTCTTCCTCTTCCAGCTCGTCGTCCTCCTCTTCTTCTTCTTCTTCCTCCGATGTTGGCCCCTCTGAGGACTACTCCATCGGTCAGATCACCACCGAGGGCGAGACCTACACCGTGCGCGGTGTCGTGGACGCCAAGACCACCAAGGGTCTCGTTCTGACTGACGGTACCGATTCTGTCTATGTCTACCTGAATAAGTATTCCACCGATTACAACATCGGTGATGCCCTTGAGGTCACCGGCAAGATCGATTCCTTCAATAAGGCCTTCCAGTTCACTGCCGATGCCGAGATTACCCCTCTCGAGGGTGAGACCTACACCGCGGCTGAGCCCACTGCTCTGACTGCGCAGATTGCCAACAGCTGGAAATCCGCTGAGTCCTTCTCCACCTCCGACATCAAGGAGTACACCTGGACTACCACCCTCGCCAAGGATGGCAGCTATTGGGTCGCTCCCATCGAGGGCTCCGATACTAAAATCGAGCCTGTGTATGTTCCCAGCGAGTTCGAGTCCGAGTTCAAGGAGGGCTGCGTCTATAACATCACCGCTTACTTCGGCGGCTACTACAACTATGCTTCCATGTACGTCACTGCGGCTGAGTTTGTGAGCGCCCCCACCCTCGAGAGCATCACCATCAATGGTGCCGACAGCGTCTACGTCGACTCCACCACCACTCTGACTGCCCAGCTCAACCCCACCGGTGCCTCCGGCGAGGTTACCTGGACCTCCTCCGACGATAAGGTCGCCACCGTCAGCGCTGATGGCGTCGTGACCGGTGTCGCTGAGGGCGAGGTCACCATCACTGCGGCTGTGGGCGAGATCACCGCCACCAAGACCATCACCGTCACCAAGCCTACTGGCACTGAGACTCTGGGTGCCTCCATCAACTTCACTGTCCTCACCGGTAATGCGGAACTGGAGGAAGGTGCCATCGGTACCCAGCTCAATGAGAATAGTGGTTTCACCTCCGGAACCGGTCTCACTCTGACTGGTTCGACTGGTGAGTCTAAGGCCTATGCTGCTACTGGTAACAACACCCAGAACGAATACACCGGTATCAAGCTTGGAACTGGCAGTGCCTCCGGCACGTTCACTCTGACCTTCGGCTCTTCCATCAATATCGCCAAGGTCGTCCTCACCGATGTCCATAGCTGGAGCGGAAAGACCGTCAGTCTCGCGGTCAACGATGTGGCGCAGGAGCTCACCATCGCGAAGCTGCAGGATGTCGAGTACGCTGTGACCGGCGAGACCACCACCCTCACCATCGCCACCAATAAGGTTAATGATGCTCGTGCCATCATCGGCGGTCTCGAGATCTACGTCCTCGCCTAAAATTCCACATCTGATCTTGGTCTAGCAGAAGCCACGGCCACCAGCCCGTGGCTTTTTCATCCGATGGGTAGAGCGGCAGATTAAAGTTGCCTCTATATATCTTTTTTTAAGAAACAATTCTTTTCCTCTTATAGAGGCAGTTTCGTGCTCTCGCCCAACTTTGAATTTCCTCGCCGCTTGTAGGAAAATTACAGCGCTGAATCCAAGGAGCAGACAATGGATATTATCGAGAGATTCAAGAAGTATGTCAGTTTTGACACGACCTCCAGCGAGACCATCCGCCCCGGCAAGGCCTCGACTGACAGGCAGTACGATTTCGGTCGGGAGGTTCTGATCCCCGAGCTGAAGTCCTTCAACCCTGACGAGCTGGACGTCAACAACTTCGGTGTCGTCAGGGCCGTCTTCAACGCCTCTGAGGAGGAGACCCTGCCCAGGGTCGCCATCTTCGTCCACATGGACACCTCGCCCGCGGCTAAGGGCAGCGATATCAAGCCTCGGGTCATCACCTACGAGGGTGGAGATATCGACTTCGGTCACGGTGTCGTCCTCCACGCTGAGGACTACCCTCAGCTGAAGAAGAGCATCGGCCACCAGCTGATCATCCCCGATGGCACCACCCTGCTGGGCGGCGATGACAAGGCCGGCATGTCCGCGGTCATGGACTTCCTGGCCAACCTGCCCAACCACCGCTGCAAGCACCGCACTCTGGAGTTCCACTTCACCACCGATGAGGAGACCGGCGAGGATGCCGAGCACGTCTCCATGGACAAGGTGAAGGCCAAGTTCGGCATCACCGTCGATGGCGAGGACCTCGAGGAGATCAATATCGAGACCTTCAACGCCCTGGCGATGGACGTCGAGATCAAGGGCTTCAACATCCACCCCGGCAACTCCAAGAACCGCCTTATCAGCGCCTGCCAGCTGGCGATTGAGTTCGACCGCTCCCTGCCCGCGTTCCTCCGCCCCGAGCACACCGAGGGCCGGGAGGGCTTTGTCCACCTCTGCAACATGACCGCCTCCGAGGAGCACGCACAGATGTCCTACATCATCCGCGACCACGACCTGAACAAGGCCAGATACATGGCGGAGATCGCCCAGCACTCGGCCAAGATCATGAACGAGAAGTATGGCGAGGGCCGGGTCACCGTCACCGTCACCGATACCTATCACAACATGGTCGAGAAGGTGAATGAGTGCCCCGAGTCCGTGAAGCTCATCACCGATGCCTTCGATGCCCTGGGCATCCCCCACGAGTTCGTGGCGGTGCGGGGCGGCACCACCGGCTCGCAGCTCTCCTTCATGGGTCTGCCCACTCCCAATATCGGCGATGGCGACTTCAATCCCCACGGCCGTATGGAGTATGTCGATGCCGATCAGATGGCTCTGACCTCCAAGGTCCTGGCCAAGATGTTCGAGGACTAAACTCCAAGAGACTTCTGAATTAAGCCAGTCATAATTAGCTTCGTATTTCAATAATAAAAACTGCTTCTATTCAGCACTAAACTGAAGAAGCAGTTTTTTATTTTGAATTGAGATTGGTATATCTAGTCGGGATAGACGGCACCGCTCTGGTAGTCGGCAGAATCGATGATGATGCCCTGAGAATCCAGGTGGGAGGCGTAGTCGGCCACGACGTTGTAGATCAGGTAGTCGCCACCTCTGTTGGGGTCCTGGATGGCGATGGCCCCCTCGGGTGAGAACATCTCCGAGTAGCTGTCGTTCACCAGGTAGTCGATGGTCACGATGTCAACGCTGGGCCACTCGCTGCAGGAGTAGTCGGAGACGTAGTTGTAGCCCGAGGGGCGCAGCTGCGAGTAGTCGGGTGTGCGGTCGGTTAAGAGCATCAGCTTGTTGTCGAAGGGCGAGACGATCTGGATCATGTCCATGGTGAAGTCCTGAGGCTCATCGCTCTGGGGGTAGTAGCCCCGGATGCCGCCGGTATTGTGGACGGAGACCAGGCGGTCGGTCGCCAGGTCGGGATAGATCACCTTGACGGCGTAGAGCATGGCCGAGAGGACGAAGTTTCCCGAGGTCTGCTTGGTCCAGTAGCCCTGGATCTGAGCGTAGGCGTTGTGGGGCAGGCTGGACAGATACCAGGACAGGTAATCCTTGAGCCCCTGGTTGGAGGAGGAAATCGAACCGACCTCGCGGTACCCCGAGCGGGTGACCTCTCCCTCGGCGGTGCTATAGACCATGTAGGAGTAGCCCCGGTTGTCCGAACCGCCCTGGACGCAGGGTGTGCCGTTGAAGTCGGAGGATTGGAACTGGTGGGTGTGGCCGCAGAACACGCCGGCGAAGTCGATCGCATCGCACAGTTCATACAGGTATGAAGAATAGCCATCTTCGTGGGCGATAAGGAAGACGGTATCTGCCCCCTCCGTTACGCAGTCCTGATAAGCCTCAGCTACGAGAGAGATGTCCTCGCTGAAGGAGCAATCCTCCAGCATCCCGACCTTGATGTCCGCCTCCAGCCCGGGGCCGATGACCCCGACAAAGCCGACATCCAGGTCGCCCACGCTGATGACGGCGTGGCTCTCAATCCAGTCGGGGCGCTCTTGGGTCTCATCCACCAGGTTGGCGCAGATGAGGGGGAAGTTGGCTGCGGCCATATTCTCCTGGATGCGCTCCAGGCCCCAGTCGAACTCGTGGTTGCCCAGGGTCATGACCCTAACGCCCAGCAGGCCCATCAGGATCGTGGTGGTTTTGCCGTAGTCGTAGCCGGAGGCGTAGGAGCCCTGCCAGGAGTCGCCGGCCGAGACGATGATGGAGGTCGCCGGGTCGTAGTTGGGGTCGGCCTTGATCGAGCCGTCCAGGTCGATGATCGAGCTGTAGCCGTTGGAGCCGTCAATCTTGCCGTGCATATCGTTGATTGAGAAGATGGATACCTCGTCCGGCGTGCCCTCGAAACCGCTGGAATCGGGGTAGGAGACGGAGGGGGTGGAACTGGTGGAGCCACTGTTGAAAACGCTTTGATGGCCGCGTTCACCCTGGCAGGCACTCACCAGGGTCACAGGGAGGGCCACCAGGAGGGATAAGAGTGCTTTTTTGGTCATTTTCGCCGCCTTTCTGGCGGAAATTATACGAAAACGGGCAAAAATGCCGAATCGCCGTGAAAAGCCTCACGCCGTAAATGAAAAAACTTTTTTCTCAAAAATCACTATATACATAATTGGCGAGGATTTTTACCGGGGGCGAGACCCTGTATAATGCCGGCTGTAAACACCTTCCATGCCGTTTTTCTTGCGACCCCCAAAAATCAGAGACCATTAAGTTGAAAGGGCTAAAAAATGGAAATCAGGCTCAAGAATCTGACGAAGGAGTTCCCGGGCGACCCGAAGAAGAACATCCCCGACACCGTGGCTGTCGACAATCTGACTGTCACGATTCCCGATGGTGAGCTCGTCGGTCTGCTGGGACCATCCGGCTGCGGCAAGTCGACCACGCTGTACATGATCGCTGGATTGAAGAATCCCACCTCCGGTGAGATCTGGTTTGGCGACCAGGACGTGACCAATCTGACCCCCGAGAAGAGGGGCATCGGTCTCGTCTTCCAGAACTACGCGCTCTACCCCCACATGACCGTGTACAAGAACGTGGCCTTCCCCCTGCCCAACATCCGCGTGGAGAAGCCTCGCTTCTACCGCAGCGGGGAACCCGTCCTGGACGAGAACGGAAACCAGGTCTACTCGCCCCGCAAGCTGACCAAGGCGGAGATCGACGCCCTGGTCCGCTCGACCGCGAAGCTGGTCCAGATCGAGGAGTACCTCGACCGCAAGCCCAGCCAGCTGTCCGGTGGCCAGCAGCAGCGCGTGGCCATCGCCCGCGCCCTGGTCAAGAAGCCTCGCGTGCTCCTGCTCGATGAGCCTCTATCCAACCTTGACGCGCGCCTGCGCATCCAGACCCGCGAGGAGATCAGGCGCATCCAGAAGGAGACTGGCATCACCACCGTCTTCGTCACCCACGACCAGGAGGAGGCGATGTCCATCTGCGACAAGATCGTCGTCATGAAGCTGGGTGTCCAGCAGCAGATCGGCGCGCCCCAGGAGGTCTACAACGACCCTCACAACCTCTTCGTCGCGACCTTCCTCGGCACCCCTCCCATCAACGTCTTCAAGGGCCGCATGGAGACCGATGGCGTCTATATCGGTTCCGACAAGGTCCTAGAGAACACCAGGGGCTACAAGCCTGGACCCGTCTATGTTGGCATCCGCCCCGAGGGCTTCATCTTCGGCGGCGATCGGAGCGAGTTCGGCATGCGCGTGGAGAACGTGACCGTCATGGGCCGCGACATCCTGCTGAACGCCTCCAACCCCGCCTGCACCAAGCCCCTGATCAAGGCTGAGCTCTCCAGCGAGATCAAGATGGAGGTCGGCGATGTCCGCTGCGGTATCCGCCCCGATAAGATCTATGTCTTCGACGGAGAGACGGAGGAGAGGCTCTACCTCTAGAAGCCGGCATGCAGAGCAAGAATAATTGGAAGGCCTGGCTGTATCTTGCCCCCGTTCTGATCCTGCTGAGCGTCTTCACCTTCTACCCCCTAATCAACACGATCGGCATCTCCTTCCTCAAGAACTACGATTACATGACCCAGACCTCGGACGGCTTCACCTTCGAGAACTACGCGATCGTCCTGGGCCTTCAGCCCTATCGCTATATGCCCATCCCCGACGAGGTGACAGGCGAGCTCGTCCAGACGCCCATGTACATCACCGACGTCGTCAAGTTCGCCATCCCCAATACCGCAATCATCACCTTCGTCACCGTGCCTATCTCGATCCTGATCGCTCTGGCGATGGCTATCTGCCTCAACTCCATCACCTCGCTCAGGAAGGTGTTCCAGACGATCTTCTTCCTGCCCTATGTCACCAACGGAATCGCGGTCGGTATGGTCTTCTCGGTCATCTTCGCAGGCAACTCCGGTATCTTCAACGCCATCTTCGGCATCCCCGAACCCAACTACTGGATCAACGTCTCGGCCGACTGGGGCCACGGCATGTTCGCCCTCTGCTTCTACATCATCTGGAAGTCTCTTCCCTACAAGGTCCTGATCTTCCTCTCCGGTCTGCAGAACATCGACAACCAGTACTACGATGCCGCCAAGATGGACTCCGCCCCCAAGATGAGGGTCATCAGCAAGATCACGATCCCTCTCCTCTCACCCCAGGTCCTCTACATCACCATCACCAGCTTCATCGGCGCCTTCAAGGAATACGACTCCATCGTCGGTCTGTTCGGCACCGCACCTCAGACTTCCCCCTCGCGCCCGAACAACATGCTGACCATCGTCTACTACGTGTACAACACCATCGGCGATAACCGTGTCCACTACGGTTCCGCCGCTGCCGTTCTCCTGTTCGTCGTCATCCTGGTCTTCACCGTGGTGGAGATGCAGGTCTCCAAGAAGAGGGTTCACTACTGATGGAAAAGACCATGCTGCGAGAGGGCGAGTCCTTCAATAGTGCGAAGGAGCGTATCGCCCAGCAGGTCATCGAGGACCTGCATTCCGACCCGCGGTTTTCCCAGATCGACGACCGCCTGCTCCAGCTGGATGGCCTGCGGGAGCACGGCCTCTACGCCGTCAGGGAGAACCGGGCTAACATCGACCGTCTGACCGCCGATCACAACCTCGCCATCAAGCGCCAGAAGACCGCCGACAAGCTGGCTTCCAAGGCTAGCGACCGCGAGGCCAAGCGCAAAGTTGTCGCTCTCCGCTTCAAGATCCGCGAGATGCGCACCAACCTGACCACCGAGACCCGCAAGGAGTATCGCCGCGAGGTCAAGTTCATCGCGGCCATCGCCCCCCAGGCCAAGGCGGCCGACCCGGCCTTCATCCGCATCTACGCCGACGAGCTGCCCCTGGCCATCAAGGGCCTGGACCTGCTCGAGCGCATCGACGAGCTGACCGAGAAGATCCAGAACCATAAGGATGTCCAACCCGAGCAGATCGACGCGCTGGCCAAGGCCGCCCTCAAGCCCGGGAGCCCCGAGGCGCTCCTAGCCGCCAAGGTTTCCCGCCTGTCCGCCCGCGGCCAGGCCAAGCTGTCCAGCCAGGAGATGAAGAAGTTGGCTGAGCTCAAGAGGGCCTACGCCAAGCTCAACCGCACCAAGCCCGCGGAGTTCGTCAAGAGCCTAGTCGCCCTGTGCCACAAGGCCTACACCTTCGGGGCTGAGCGCCCCATCCGCCAGCTGGAGTGCCAGCGGGCGGCTTCTGCCTGCCGCATCAAGGGCCAGCACAGGATCGACGCCCGCAAGGCGGAGAAGGTGGCCCAGAAGCGCCTCAAGGCCATGGCCGAGGACCAGACCTTCCACGAGGCGATCTCCGTCCTCGAGGCCGACACCGCCGAGGCGAAGAGGATCCAGCGCCAGGGCCGGCGCCAGTGCGACGCTCTGGCCGATGAGGCCTACGACCTCTGCCGCGACCTCTTCGACGCGAAGCTGGACGAGCTGACCGCGCGCCGGCGCGAGAGCCGGGCCTACCTCAACGCTCACCTCAGGGAGTTCATAAAGGCCCACAGGGGCGACCGGGCGGCCATCGCGGCTGAGTCCGAGCGCGTCTACTGCCAGCTGGCTCTGGCCGGCGTGGCCCAGGACGCCCTGCTGGCTCAGCGGGACCGGGTGCGCAATCGCATCTCCGCCTCCGTCCACCAGGCCCGCCACCACGCGCCCGACGCGGATATCACCCGCTACTACGAGCCCATCGATGTCGTCAGGGATTCCTCCCTGGTCGACACCGCCAACATGCGCCTGGTCATCAAGGGCCAGAACAAGCAGATCGACGTCAAGGCCGTCGAGCGCCGCGACCGCGCGCTCAAGGGCGTCTACCTCTTCTTCATCTATCTGTTCCTGTGCGTCTGCGCGATCCTGGTCCTCTTCCCCTTCTACTGGATGATCAACACCTCGCTCAAGTCCACCGAGGAGCTGGTCAACTCCGTGACCCCGACCCTCTGGCCCGAGACGGTCATGTGGAGCAACTACGTTGAGGTCTTCGACCGGTTCGACTTCCTGACCTATCTGAGCAACACCCTGGTGGTCGGCATCTGCTCGACCATCGGCGTCCTGCTGACCTGTATCTTCTCCGCCTTCGCCTTCGCCCGACTCAAGTTCAAGGGTCGCGACACCCTGTTCATGGTGTTCCTGGCGACCATGATGATTCCCGGCGAGATGATGGTCATCACCAACTACATCACCGTGGCCAACTTCGGCTGGATCGGCTCCGAGGCCACCCGGCTGGATGCCTACCTGTCCATGATCATGCCCTTCTGCGTCTCCGTCTTCTACATCTATCTGCTGCGCCAGAACTTCAAGCAGATTCCCGAGGAGCTCTACCTGGCGGCCAAGGTCGACGGCAAGTCCGACTGGAGCTTCCTCTGGAAGGTCATGGTGCCCCTGTGCCAGCCCACGCTGATCACGATCGGCATCCTCGAGCTGATGGGCTCCTGGAACGCCTACGTCTGGCCCAACCTGGTCGCGGGCAAGGATGAGTACCGCCTGATCTCCAACGGTCTGCGCAACTCCTTCACCACGGCCTCGGGTATCGCCGAGTACGGTCTGCAGATGGCGGCGACCGTCTATGTCACCGTCCCTCTGCTCCTGCTCTTCATCTTCTTCAGAAAGTACATCATGAAGGGTATGGGCCGCGCCGGTATCAAGGGTTGATACCCGCCCATATCCGAGACGCTCGTCGAGCTGACACTGGGGACAGGACCGAGGCCCGTCGGGGTCTGACCTGGACGATACGAGATGTAAAGCATGGTTATTCAGCCCGAATGGAGGGGCAAACAAAATGAAAAAAACCGCTCTGCTTCTGTCGCTCGTCACTCTCGTTGGCGCTGGTACGCTAGCCTCCTGCAACGGCAACGGCGGCGATTCTACCGGCGATGAGAGCATCACTCTCACCTTCTGGACTCGCAACGGTACCGCCGAATACTACACCAACCTGATCGAGGCCTTCGAGACCGCCTATCCCAACATCCACGTCGAGGCGGAGGATGCTGGCGAGTACGGAGAGATCGATCAGAAGATCTCTCAGGGTATCGCCGTGGGCAATCTGCCCAACCTGGCTATCACCTATCCCGACTACGTCGCGGGCTACCTCAAGTCCGCGCCCGGCCGCGTCCTCGAGATGTCGCAGTACATGACCGACCCCGAGGTCGGCTTCGGTCAGAACGACCCCGTCATCACCTACGAGGGCGAGCAGATCCAGCTCCACACCGATGCGGACGACATGATCGCCCAGTACCTCGACGAGGGCCGCAACTTCACCATCGACGGCGAGAAGGTCGAGGGCCAATACGAGCTGCCCCTGTCCAAGTCCACCGAGATGCTGTTCGTCAACCGCACCATCCTCACCGACCTGGCTGACTCCCTGGGTGTGACCTATGACTCCATCAAGGAGAAGCTCGCCACCTGGGAGGGTGTCTGGGAGGTCTGCGAGAAGCTCAAGGCCTATGACGCCGCCAAGTGGAACGGCACCCCCGCCGACACCAACCACGGCCGCGCGCCCCTGATCTACGAGGACGACACCAACTTCTACATCACCCTGACCCAGCAGCTGGGCATCCCCTATGTCGACGGCGAGGCCGAGAATCCCGTCCTGTTCGGCGCCGGCCAGGGCAAGACCCAGACCCGCGCCCTGCTGCAGAACCTGGCCACCAAGTACAACTCCGGCCTGTTCGTGACCGGCGCGACCGCCGGCCAGGGCGACGACTACTACGCCACCTCCGGCTTCGCCAACTACGACGGCGCGATGATCATCACCACCACCGCCGGTCTCTCCTGGCTGAACAACTACGACACTGATGGCTACGAGAACTTCCCCATCGACGTCCTGCCCATGCCCGCCTCCAGCACCGACTGGGTCAACGGCACCGCCCTGTCGGCCGATGCCAACCCCGATGCGGTCATCTCCCAGGGCCCCGGCGTCGTCTGCTTCTCGACCGGCGATGAGGCCGTCAACGAGGCGACCTGGCTCTTCTACAAGACCATCACCTCGGACTTCCTCAACGCCCAGTGGGTCGCGGCCGGCACCTATGCGCCCGTGCGCCAGTCCGTCTACGAGACCGAGACCTTCGAGAACATGTTCACCATCCCCACCGAGAGCAACAAACCCAAATACGACCAGGTCTTCTACCCCGCCAAGCGGGCCATGTACGACGTCATCGAGACCTACAACGAGAACGAGATGACCTACACCACCGATGTCTTCCCCGGCTCCGGCGGCGTGCGCAACGCGGCCGGCGGTCTGCTCCCCGGTGTCATCAACTCCGAGAACAACACCGATGTGGCCATCATCGACTCTCTGATCGATCAGTACTACAACGCCGCTATCGAGGAGCTCCCCCTCTAGTCGATAAGACGCAGAACTGTAGTGGAAAGAAAGGAAACTAAGCAATGAAGAAGAATCTCGCCAAGCTGGCCTTCGCCAGCCTGCTCTCCGTCGTCTCCCTCGCCTCCTGCGCTGGCTCCGGTCAGGGCAACGCCACCAACCCCATGGAGGGTGTCGACTGGGAGGCGCTCAAGAGCGGTGCGAACGGCAAGACCACAGTCACCCTGTGGACCACGATTGGCCAGACTAACCAGGCCATCTTCGACCAGATGATCAACGCCTTCGAGAGCGAGTACAAGGGCGTCGAGATCAACCACGTCACCAAAGGCGGTTACGACACCCTGTTCTCGGACGCGCAGACCGCCATCCCCGCGGGCACCAACCCCACCATGGCCTACTGCTACTCCGACCACGTCGCCTCCTACCTGAACGCGAACTTCGCCGTCCAGGACATGACTCCCTACATGACCGATGAGACCGTCGGTCTGGGCGTCGGCGACACGCAGTTTAACGGCAACAACAACGGCACCGCGCAGAGCGACTTCGTCCAGGGCTACCTCGAGGATGGCCACAACTACATCATCCACAACGAGCGCCTCGACGGCTACTACTCCCTGCCTTACACCCGCTCCTCCGAGGTTCTGGTCTACAACAAGACCTTCTTCGAGGCCCACAACCTCGATGCGAGCAAGCTGAGCACCTGGAAGGGCGTCTTCGAGCTGTGCAAGACCATCATGGACAACAAGTGGCTCACCATCCCCGCGGCTCAGTTCGGCAAGGTCGCCCCTCTGGGCTACGACTCCTCCGACAACATGTTCATCACCATGTGCCAGCAGCTGGGCATCCCCTACACCGATGGTACCCAGGAGAACCCCCTGAGCTTCTACAACGCCAGGAACCAGGGCGGCAAGGCTCTCCTGGAGCAGCTGTGCAACTACTATGACGCCGGCTACTTCATGACCCAGGACACCGCGGGTGGCTACACCTCCTCGGCCTTCTCCAACCAGCAGTGCTTCATGACCATCTCCTCCACCGCCGGTATCAACTACTGCGTCCCTAAGGCCGACGCCAGCGGCAAGGTTCCCTTCGAGGTCGGCGTCGCCCCTCTGCCCACCATGAACGACGGCTCCTTCGTCGAGGGCTTGGAGGTCAACACCGACCTGGCCAAGACCGATGCGGTCATCTCCCAGGGTCCCTCGATGTGCTTCTTCTCCCGCGCGACCAACATGGAGAAGGCTGCGGCTTGGCTGTTCTACAAGTACACCTCCGGCAGCTACTGGAACGCCGTCTGGGCCGGTGAGACCGGCTACGAGCCCGTCCGCACCTCCGCCTACGACCAGCAGGCCTTCAAGGACAAGACCGTCGTCAGCGATGCCGATACCAACCAGGTGAAGCGCCAGAAGGAGGCCAATGCGGCCGTCCACGATCTGGTCCGCACCTACGGCGACACCGACCGCCTGTTCACCTCGGACGTCTTCGTCGGTTCCGCCCAGGCCCGCGTGGCCGTCGGCGACCTGCTCAGCGGTGCCCTCACCCACGAGGGCGAGCTGACCGACGCGGCCCTGGATGACCTCTACTACCAGTACTTCAACGACGCCGCCCAGGCTCTGCCCCAGGCCTAGCGCCCTTCGCTCCGTGCTCATCATCTGAAAGATCGAGGATAAATATGAGAATCACTAAGCGAATCGCAACGGCGCTTCTGGTTGTTGCCAGCACCGGCCTGTCGGCCTGTCAGGGTATCGGTGACGACGACGGCCACAACGTCGTCTTCTGGGTCTCCGGCGGCAACGCGACCACCGATCTGATCAACAACACCCTCGTGCCCATGTTCCGCGAGGAGTACGCCGCGGAGATGCCCGAGGACCTCGAGATCACGGTCCTGTCCCAAGGCGACTACAACGGCCTCTATGACGCCGTGAGCAAGGCCATCCCGGCCGGCACCACCCCCACCATGGCCGTGGCCTATCCCGACCACGCCGCCTCCTACGTGGCCAGCAACGCCCTCGTCGATATCAACACCTTTATCAACGATGAGGAGATGACATTCACCGCCGAGGAGGGCGGCGGAGCCGAGGACTTCGTCAAGGCCTTCTGGGACGAGGGTAAGAACATCTCCGGCCAGGAGGGTCTCTATACCGTCCCCCTTTACAAGTCTACCGAGGTCATGTACTTCAACCGCTCGTATTTCCACGAGCACAACCTGAAGATCCCCACCACCTGGGATGAGCTGATCGAGGTCGCCAGGACCATCCACGACAGCAATCCCGAGTACTGGGATAAGCCCGAGCACTATCCGGTCATCTGGGACTCCGACTCCAACCTCTTCATTACCCACGCCTACCAGATGGGCTATGGTTACACCGACCCCAGCCAGACCGGCAACCCCTTCATCTTCAACAACGAGGGCAATCGCAACTTCGTCAAGGAGCTGAAGGGCTACTACGACGACCACCTCTTCGCGACCAAGGGTTCGCTGGGCGGCCAGTACTCCTCCTCGTTCCTGACCAACGAGCAGTGCATCATCGCCATCGGCTCAACCGGTGGTTCGACCTATAACATCACCCCCAACTTCCAGCTGGGCATCGCCCCCGAGCCCGTCTTCAACACCCAGAACGTCGCCTACATCCAGCAGGGTCCCGACGTCTGCTTCTTCCGCCGCTCCTCCGAGACCGAGCTGGAGTGGGGCTGGCGCTTCTACCGCTTCCTTACCTCCACTCTGACCAACTACCGGATCTGCAGCACCCTCTCCTACAACCCCGTCCGCTACTCCTCCTACGAGCTGGATCAGTATCAGGACTACGTCTCTCAGTACGCCGCCTTCGTCGATGAGCCCATGGCCACCGACAACGAGGGCAACCTGCTCCACGTCGACAGCAACAACATGGGCCTCCAGAGCATGGTCGCCTACCAGACCCAGAAAATCGTCCAGGCCAACCAGCTGTTCTACTCGCCCGCCTTCCTCGGCTCGGCCGAGGCCCGTGGCGACGAGACCACCGGCGTGGGCAACGTCATCGCTGGCACTCTGACCTTCACCGGCAGCGACATCGACGGTCAGATCATGAACCTGATGAACGTGGCCGTGAACAACGCTCTGATGGCCTACACCGAATAGGGAGGAGAGAAAAAATGAGAATCAATCGTCTTGCGGGAATCCTCTCCCTGGCAACCATGGCTGCCGTCCTCCCCGTCAGCTGTAACGGCGGTAACGGGAACAACAGCAGCAACTCCAACACCGGCAGTGGCGATGAGCCCGAGCTGATCGACTACGCCGCGCAGGCCAAGCTCAACCTCGAGTACGAGGAAAAGAACTTCCTCGACGTCGGCGTGGGCGAGGTCACCGTCCAGATGTACATCGACGGCGATACCACCCACTTCATCGAGCTGGACAAGCGTCAGGTCGACGCCCGCTACGCCAACATCAACACCCCGGAGTCCACCGCCGACATCCAGAAGTGGGGCAAGTCCGCTTCCCTGTTCGTCCAGGACAAGCTGGAGAGCGCCTCGACCATCGTCCTGACCAACCCCACCATGAGGGAGGAGGCACCCGAGCACGACGACAATCAGCGCTGGCTGAGCCTCATCTGGTATGCGACTGTCGAGAGCCCCACCCTCGATGACTTCCGCTGCCTGAACCTGGAGATCGTCCAGGAGGGCTATTCCGCCATCACCGGCATGGAGTCCTACTACCCCTTCTATGACATCTTCCACGATGCTCAGAAACAGGCCCAGGATAACCGCCTCCACATATTCGCCCCCGACACGGTCGTGGATCCCAACTACTACGTCGGCGAGGCGGCGGAGATCAGCATCGAGGAGTTCAACAAGAACGCCGCTAAGTACGCCGGTAAGAAGGTTCACATGACCGGTATCGTCTCGACCTTCATGGGCGTCCAGTCCGTCTGGGTCGAGTCCGTCAGCGACGACGGCTCCATCTGGGGCGTCTACCTGTTCACCGGCTACTCGGGCAACGCCAAGCCGCTGTTCAAGGTCGGCAACATGGTTGAGTTCACCGGTGCCGTCACCGAGTTCAACGGCGACTACCAGATCACCGACCTGCAGTACAACCAGTACTTCCCCACCGAGGATGACGTCGTCCTCATCTCCGAGAACAACCCTGTCCCCTCGGCCAGCCAGGTCGCCCCCTCCTCCCAGGTTCTGGCGGGGGACTTCAACGTCAATACCACCGTTACCCTGAGCGACGATCTGGTCGTCACCCGCGGCTGGGGTGGCACCGACGAGATTGATCCCGACACCGGCGTCAACTACGCCAACAACGCCATCACCCTGTGGTGCACCAACCCCGAGGGTGAGGACGTCCAGGTCTACATGCCCAATGGCGCCATGCTCAGAGGCGACGACGGCATGCTCATCCACTCCTGGACCTACTTCGAGGGGAAGACCCTCTCGAACCTCCACGGCGTGATCGACAGCTACAACGGCCGCTACAGCCTTCAGCTTCTCAGCACCAACGATGTGACCATCTCCGCCACCGAGACGGTGGCGTAAGTCGCTTTCGACCCACAGAGAAAGGAACAAAAGATGTTCAAGAAAAATTCTGCTAAGGTGCTGAGCCTGCTGGCCTTCCTCGGCCTCGGCCTGACCGCCTGCAACGGCAACTCTGCCAACAAGGAGACCGCTGACAATCTGTTCGGCACCCTCAACGCCAGCTACTCCAATCTGGTCACCAACGGTATCCTCGCTGGCCGCCGCGCC
Organism: uncultured Bacilli bacterium; assembly: GCA_944372245.1. Classification (GTDB taxonomy): domain Bacteria; phylum Bacillota_I; class Bacilli_A; order RFN20; family CAG-288; genus CAG-568. Next base: position 35,410 of record CALVYN010000001.1, on the reverse strand, counting down.
GATCTGATGACCTCCAGCGTCCTGTATGAGGGCCTGACCATCTCCTACATCGTCGACCAGAGCAAGACCACCTTCGCCAACGCCGCGGCCACCTTCACCCTCGGCGCCCAGAATCTCGCCTCCATCGACGGCGACCAGCTGGTCATCGCCAACGCCGAGTTCGATCGCGACAACCCCTACTGCGCCTTCACCGCCTCCGTCACCATCGACGATGAGGTCTACACCCGCGACTACCTGGTCAAGGTCATCCCCAACGACCTGGACGACATCGCTGACATCACCTCGATGACCAGCGGTGCCACCGTCAACTTCGTCGGCTACTGGATGGGCACCAACGGTGTCGTCAGCACCGGCTTCGACGATTACAGAGGAGCCTTCGTGGCTGTCGGCGACAAGGCGATGATGCTCTACAACTTTGAGTCTTCCTATGTCACCGACGATCTGGTGATCGGTGAGACCCTGGTCCAGGTCACCGGTACCTACGAGCCCTACAACGGCCTGCCAGAGGTTACGGTCACGGCCTTCGCCATCCTCGATCCCGACGACACCTACGCCAAGCCTATCGATGTCGTGCTGGCCGATGGCTATGAGCCCAGCACCGGTGATATCAACCGCCGCTTCTACATCGAGGATGGCCTCGTCTCGAAGGTCAGCACCAACGAAAAGGGCAACGTCACGGTCGACTTCACCGTCGGCGGTGGCGACACCTCCTACCAGCTCTATCTGGACCGCCGCTACAACGATTTGGAGGGTAATAAGGTCGGCGAGCTGAGGGTCGGCGACACCTTCTCCACCTATACCTACCTGAGCTACAACAACAGCCTCAACACTCCTTACCAATTCAACTACCTGGATGAGTTCACCTTCGAGCACAACGAGGTCACCGAGGTCTCCGTCAGCATTGCCGGCCAGAACTACGACATCTACACCGCCGACCCCTTCAACAGCCTGAGCTTCGCCGCTGAGGTCACCCTCCCCGCCGATAAGACCGATGCCACCGTCACTTGGTCCTCCTCCGATTCCAAGGTCGCGACCGTCGATGCCCAGGGTCACGTGACCGGTGTCGGCGCCGGCAAGGCGACCATCACCGCTACCTCCAACGCCGACAAGACCAAGTCCGACTCCGTCGAGGTGACCGTCAAGGCCGCCCCCGCTGTTCAGACCATCGATGAGGCCAAGGCGGCTCTGCGCGCGGCGCACGAGACGGCCGACAAGTCCAAGACCGACATCGCCTTCACCGGCAAGGTGAGCCACGTCGTCAACAGCATGTACGGCAACCTCTATGTCACCGATGAGAACGGCGACGGCATGTATGTCTACGGCACCGAGAACTATTCGGCTGCGGGTGCCAAGGAGGGTGACATGGTCACCATCATGGGTCCCGCCGTGCTGGATTCCAACTACGGTCTGGAGATGATGGATGTCCTGATCGCCCTCGATGAGGATGCGGCCGATATCACTGTCAGCCCCAAGGTCATCAACTCCACCACCGATTTTGCTGCTCTTGATTTCGTCTCCGCCGGCGACTTCCTGCGGATCAACAACGTCAAAAAGATCGACCTGAGCGGCGAGCGTGCGGTCCTCACCCTGACCGATGGCCAGACCATCAACTCCAGCTCCAAATCCAACTCCGACGAGTTCAAGAAGCTGCCCACCCTGGGCGAAGGCCAGACCTACACCCTCGACTGCTACGTCACCTGCTTCAATGCCAAGCCTCAGGTCAAGGACATCGTCAGCATCACTGCCAACCCCGCCGCCTAACGTCGAGCCGTTTCCGTATCTGAAGAAAGGAGGCACACGGCATGTATTGCTATAAGTGTGGAGCCCACTGCAAGGACCGGGCCACCTATTGCCGCAAGTGCAATGGACCCCTGCTGTCCACCCAGGGCGAGGGCGACGCCAAGCACGTCACCCCCGAGGCCCTGGCCAACTACCATCGCGCTCTGAAGGAGCAGCGCCTGACCGACCTCAGCCCCCTCTTCCCCGAGAGCGACCTGTCGCACGGCGAGAAGCTCTCCCCCGAGCTCCTGCACAGCTTCCACCAGAAGTGCCTCGACAAGGCGGAGGAGTCCTACCAGCGCGAGGTGGCCAACACCGAGGCCTTCTATGCGCCCAAGCTGGAGAAGACCAAGGGCCGCGAGCACGAGCAGGAGGAGGAATCCTACCGCGGTGCTCTGGCTCAGGCCAAGCAGAACCGAGACCTCTCCATGGCGGCTCTGGGCAAGGAGGAGAAGGCCCATCGGGCTATCGACACCATCCACAGAGCGGCCCTCGAGGCCGATGCCGCGCTGCCCGCACTTGACGACTCCACCAACGCCCACAGCTTCGCTCAGTATCTCCATAAGCGGGCTGACAACTCCAAGGACCGGGCGGAGGCCGGAGGCTGCTTCCTGGTTCTGGGTCTCATCCTTCTGATTGTCGGCCTGCTCTTCTTCTTCCTCTCCTTCAAGACCTCCCCCGACTACACGATCACCACCAAGATCCTCAAGTTCGACTCCTTCGAGTTTGTGGTCTTCTGCGCCGGTGTCGGCATCGGCGGCGCGATGCTGATCGCCGGTATCACCATGGTCTCCACCGCGGTCAAGACGATCAGGGCGATGCGGAACGCACTGAACTACTTCGGCGTGTACTATCGCCTCTAGCGAAGACTCTCTCGCATTTGAAGGTGGGCTGCAGCGAGCCCACCTTTTTCGATGTCTGGATATTTAGAGTGAGTACCTAGAGGAGTTATAGGTGGAGTGGATGGAGGTCTGATATTGAAATCTCAATGTGAATACGAAAAGTTGTTAAACCGTAAGACTATTGATTATATAGATGCTATTAGAGATGATTTGGAACTCGATAATCCCTTGGAGGATGTCAGAGATACCGTGCGTAACCTGGAGGAGTCCAAGGCGTTCTTCTCCGAGGTGGCCCTCAGAGCGGCGGGGAGGCACGTCAATCTCGAGGGCCTTCTGCTGATCGCCCTAGCCATGAATATCGCCCAGCGGGTGAAGACACCAAAATTCGATGGTGGGCGGCTCTTTCAGGCGATTCCCCAGCTGCGGCGATTGACTCTGGCCGACTATAACTTCTTGCCTGAGCTGGCTGAGATCTTAAATGGCGCCGGCGTGGTCGTGGTGGCGATGCCGACCCTCGAGGGCAGCCGGCTCAACGGAGCGATGCGGCGGCTGGACGACCGGTATCTCCTTCTGGTCACGGACCGAAATCACTGCGTGGACACCTTCTGGTTCACCGTGTTCCACGAGATCGCCCACATCCTCCGCTCGGACGAGGCGGAGCTGGTCTGCGACCAGGCGGAGGATGAGGCGGACGCCCTATCCGGCGAGCTTCTCTTTCCCGATGAGGTGGGCTATCGGGCCTTCCTCGCGGAGGCGGGTATCTTCAGCGCTAGGAATATCGAGCGCTACGCAAAGAGCGCCGGCATCGACCCGGCGCTCGTGCTCGGCAGGCTGCAGAAGGAGAATATCGTGCCCTATCAGTCGCATCTGGGCAGCCGCTTCAGGCGGCGTCTGTATCTGGATGGACCCTATCCCTTCAGAGGGCGAGCCGTGATCCACGGCACCGTCGAGAGCGATCTGAAGATGCTGATCGAGCGGGAGATCTAGCGGTCGCCTTCCTCCCGGCGCTGGGCCTCCTTCTCCTCGGGGCTCTGGGCGGAGGAGACGGCCTGGCCGCTGGCCAGGGCCTCAGCGTATTCGCGGGGCGTGAAGTAGATCGAATCGTGCGTCATATCGACGGGATAGGTGTTGGACAGATAGTCGGGGAGGGACTGGGAGAAGCGGCCGAACATCGCCATCGTGATGGAGATGGCCACGGGGATGAAGAGGGCGACAAAGCCGATGCCCAGGGTCAGGAAGGACCAGAGAAAGTGGAGGGCGAAGCGGCCGGCTGTGGGATTCAGACCATCGACGTAGACGCGGCCATAGCGGGCAGCGGCCATGCCCAGGGTTCTAAAGCCGCGGCGGAAGGCGAAGGGGACGGCGAAGAAGAAGATCGTGTAGCAGATGACATAGGTCAGGATGCCGGTGACGATGGCGGCCCACATCAGGGTCTGGGAGGCCTCGGTGTAGGTGGGAACGTTGGTCAGAAAGCCGACGGAGTTATCGATGCAGGTGGAATAGAAGTCCAGCAGGTCCTCGGGGTTGGCGCCAGCCAGGGGCTGATATTGGCCAGGGTCGTCCTCGGTCAGGCCATCGACCTTGTAGAAAAGGTCGGTGTGCTCGGCCTTCTGCTGGTTGTAGAAGCTGATGCCCGAGCCGTCCGCGAAGAAGATCTCGGAGGCGAAGAAATCGTCCAGGGCATCGCTGTAAATCTCGTTGAGCTGGCCGGGCGTGATGACGCTGTCATCCTCGTAGCGGTCGGTCAGAAGCTCGGGGGCGCTTCCATCCTCAGGCTGGACGTAGAGGCCGGTGGACATCTCAACGTCGTGGATCGTGTTCTTAGCATCCTTGTAGAGACCGAGATTCTGCGTGCCCATGAAGAGGAGCATGAAGAGGATGATGCAGGAGAGGATCAGGCAGGCGCCGTCGATGAGGACGGCGGTGGTGCGCTTGCCGATTCGGGGTGAGGCGTACTCCACGCCGATCGTCTTGATCTCCGTCTCAGGGGTTTCCTCGGGTATCTCTCTATCTACATCTCTCATGCTTGTCCACCTCCTAGGTTCTCGTTGACCTCGCTCTCGGGGTCGAGGTTGCGTGCGACGTCCTCGGCGCTGCCCTCCTCAACGCGAGTCTCATTCTCCTTCAGATGCTTCTCGATGATCTCGGAGTCCTCCAGGGCGATGCAGACCGTGTGGGAGGCCAGGTCGTGCAGGCTGTCCATGTTGTTGCGCCGCAACAGGGCCACAAAGCAGGAGATGAAGTAGATGGCGAGGCTTCCCAAGAGGAACCAGAAAACCGTCACCGGCTGGCCTGAGACCCTGAAGAGCGGGGCCTGGAAGGCCGTGCCGGAGAAGGAGATAAGCAGGGCGAAGATGATGGTCCAGAACTGCTCGACAGCCTCCACGGCCGTACGGACCGCCAGCTGCCAGACCTTGGCCTTCCTCCGCTTGCTGTCGACCACGTAGTAGCCCAGGACCCGCTTGCCGATCGTGCGGCCGTATCTGAAGATCGCAAAGGTCACGGCCCGGTATCCGACCAGGGCCACCAGCCAGCCGGCGATCACGCACCAGGTTTGGATGATGCCCAGGTCGTTGGAGATGCGGGTCAGTGCCACCTCGTTGGCGTAGGCGGTGACGTCGCACAGCGCCAGCTGACCGGCGGTCATGCGAGCGCTCAGATAGGCTTGGGCCACGCGCTGGGCGAACGACTGCGTCGCCTCGGAGAAGTCGGGCGGGGTGTTCTCATCTGCGCCGACGTAGCCGACCAGCTGATCGTAGTAGGGGAGCACATCGGGGTTCTCAGGGTCAACACTCTTATTCAGCTCGGGAAGATTGGTTTCTTCATTAAATACAAATACATCGGCATTTACTGCTTCATTGATATCGGGCACGAGAATCTTGTCGAAGTACTCTCTGGAGTCGGTGGGGACATCGTAGTCGCCAAAGTCGATATCCAGGGTCTCGATGGTGTTGAGGTAGAACTCCATGAGGTCGTCGGTGTAGTGGGTCTGACCATCCTTCTGGTAGACCAGGGTCTCGGGGCTGACGTAGGCGCGGATGAAGCGGGTGAACATCTCGTCATCGCTGAGCGTGGAGTCGCCCTCCTCGTTCTCCACCATGATGCCGACATCGGTCAGGAAGTCGAGCTTCCAGGCCTGGGCCGAATGGTACTCATCCATCTTGGCGTCGTAGCCGCAGGGCCCGGCGATGCCCAGGGCCGCCGCATACATGAGCATGCCCAGGATGATCACGATGACCGCATCGCAGAGGTGGCCCAACCAGCGGCGGACCCAGACATCCGTCGCCGGCTTCTCACCCTTGGGCGTGAAGTATCGATTGCCCGTCCTCTTACCGAGGGCGAGCCGGTTCTCTTTTCTCTTTTCCATTGCGGAGAGATTTTAACGCGAGGAAGCATTTTCTCCGCGCCGGGCGCGGGATGAACTGCTTTTAGATCTCTCCAATTTCCAGTTTCACCTTGAAAAAAGATCTGATGTACGATTTACCGCAGTTGAGAAATGAACTTTAATCCTTATAATCAATCTGCTTTTTGGGAGGTGTCTCACATGTCTGCTACCGAGATCATCCTGTTCATCGTCTCGCTCTTCTTGATCGCCATCTGCCTGATGCAGTCCGGCAAGAGCGAGGGTGCCTCCGCGGCCATCACCGGTGGTAACAAGATGAATATCTTCTCTCGCACCAAGGAGAGAGGTGTCGACAAGATCCTGTCGATCATCACCTTCATCACTGCGGTCGTCTTCTTCACCGTCACCCTCCTGTGCATGTACTTCGACTGATCCAGTCGAGACCGGAGCCGGCCAGAAGTGCCGGCTTTTTTCGTGGAATCGCGTTCCAAACCCTGAAGCTCGGTTATTTATATATATTCTGCAGTAGTGATTTTTTGTATTATTACTTTTTGGCGCGAATTTATGCTTCGTGGCTCGGATGCGGCGGATTCGTGCAGGACTGAGCGCTGCCGCTCACCCCTAGCGGGATCCGAACACGGAAAGAGAGAATCATTCATGAACAAGGAAGATATCCTGAAAGCCCTCGAGAGAGACGGGGACATGAGCGAGGAGCAGCTCTCCAAGCTGGCTCCCATCTCGGCCAATCGCCTCCATCGCCTGCTCTACGAGCTCGTCTTCGACGGCCTCGTGAGCTTCGATGGCGAGAAGTATCGCAACATCACCAAGGACCCCCTCTGCCTGGGCAAGGTCGTCACCAAGAAGCACTCCTTCGTCTACCTCAAGCTCCTGCGCGAGCCCTGCAAGGTCGACGTGCGCCTGACCGGCCGCGAGGCCGATCAGATGATCGTGGGCGACCTGGCCTATCTCCACGTCGACTTCGACCGCTTCGGCCCCCGGGCTGCCCGCTTCGTCTGCCCCCTGCAGTACGTCCAGAAGATCAAGGGCAACTACGCCATGGACAGCGACGGCAAGCCCGAGGTGGGCATCGCCTACCTGCAGAATGCCGGCATCCGGGTCGAGGTGGTCGAGAACCGGGTTGAGGACCTCAACATCGGCGACTACATCGAGGCCACCATCCTCGAGCGCGGCGAGAACCACCTGCGCGTGCGCATCGACCGCCTGCTGGTCAAGGCCGGCGATGTCGGCAGCGACATCTCCCAGATCATCGCCAGCCAGGATGCGCCCATGGCCTTCCCCGAGGAGGTCATCTACGAGGCCCAGGCCATCCCCCAGGAGCTGCGCCCCGAGGACTACGAGGGCCGTAAGGACCTCAGGGAGGAGAACATCGTCACCGTCGACGGCGACGACTCCCGCGACTTCGACGACGCTGTCAGCGCCGTGCGTACCGACTTCGGCTGGACCATCGGCATCCACATCGCCGACGTGGCCCACTACGTCCGCCCCGGCCATCCCCTGGATGCCGAGGCCCGCAACCGCGGCACCTCGATCTACGTGGCTGACCGCGTGGTCCCCATGCTGCCCGTGGAGCTCTCTAACGGCATCTGCTCCCTCAATCCTAACGTCGACCGCCTGGCCATCACCTGCCGGGCCCACATGGACCGCCGCGGCAACGTCTTCAAGGCGGAGGTCTACCCCTCCGTCATCCGCTCCCATGGCCGTCTGACCTACAACCAGGTCAACGAGTACTATGCGACTGGCAAGTCCGAGTCCCTCAACCCCGAGACCCAGGAGCTTCTGACCATCCTCAAGGAGTGCGCCGACGTCTTCCGCGCCAAGCGCGAGAAGCAGGGTGCGATGAAGCTGGAGTCCACCGAGCTGCACTTCAAGCTCGATGAGACCGGCTTCCCCATCGCCGTGGAGATCAAGGAGCAGGGCGCGGCCGAGAAGATGATTGAGGACATGATGATCGTGGCCAACATCGAGGTGGCTAAGCTCCTGCACAAGCTGGATATCCCCACCCTCTACCGCGTCCACGAGAATCCCCCCGAGGATAAGCTCAGCAACCTGGTCGAGTACGTGAAGAAGATGAATCTGATGTCCAGATTCCCCATCAAGGCGGACATCAACGCCAAGAACCTCTCCGCCTTCCTGGCCAGCATCGAGGACGAGCACGTGCGCAAGGCTATGGGCATCGTCATGCTCCGCTCGATGGCCAAGGCCCGCTACACCCCCGACGAGCTGGGCCACTTCGGTCTGGCTGAGCCCGAGTACCTCCACTTCACCTCGCCCATCCGCCGCTACCCCGACACCCTGGTCCACCGGGCGCTCCACGAGTATGTCTTCCAGAAGAAGCCCTTCGACAAGCAGGCCCTCTACGACCAGCTGAAGAGTCTGGGCGACGACCTGAGCGCGGACGAGAAGCGCGCCCAGGTCATCGAGCGCTCGGTCGATGACCTCGAGACCGCCAAGTACCTCTCCGTCCGCATCGGCGAGAAGTTCCACGGCCACATCTCCGGCTTCCTCGACTTCGGCATGTTCGTCGAGCTGGACAACGGCCTCGAGGGCCTCATGCCCTTCGAGTACATGAGCCGCGACCGCTACTTCTACGACGACAAGCGCATGATGGTGAAGAACACCACCCCCGGCCACGAGCACGACTACGAGCTGGGCGATGATATCGACATCTGCGTCCTGAGCGCCAACATCCCCGCGCGCAAGGTCACCTTCTGCTCGCTCGAGATGATGGAGGAGCTGGGTATCAACCTCACCCCCGAGGACTTCGAGGCTCTCAAGAGGAATGACCTCTCGGTCTTCACCCGGTCTCAGTACCTGGCGGACCGCCACCTCGAGTATCACCAGACCCACCGCCGCCCCTCCAGAGTCGGTCCGCGCCAGGGCGGCTTTGGCGACCGGCGTGACGACCGCCGCCGTGACGACCGCCATAACAGCCGTGACGACCGGCACGGCAACTTCCGCCGGGGTGGAGGCGACAACCGTTCCAGGGATGGCCATTCGCGCCGCGACGGCTTCAGGCACAACGACCGCCGCAACCAGTTCGACGACCGGCGCAAGCCCTCCTACCAGCAGGAGACGCGGTTCGACTATCGGGATCAGGTGGACACCGGCAAGGGCGGCGACGATCCCGCTGTGGGTGACTGATGAAAGAGGCTGAGAAGGGAAAGCGGCTGATTGCGACCAACCGCCGCGCCCGGTTCGACTACTTCCTGTCCGACTTCACCCAGGCCGGCCTGGTGCTGACGGGGACGGAGATCAAGTCCATCCGCATGGGCCACGTCTCCCTCACTGGGGCCTTCGTCGACTTCCACGATGGCGAGGCCTATGTTGTCGGTATGCAGATTACTCCCTACAAGGAGGGAAATATCTTCAATACCGACCCGATGAGAGATAAGAAATTGCTGCTTCACAAGCGCGAGATCACCAAGCTGATGAAGCAGCGCGACCAGGCGGGCTATTCGATCGTGCCCGTGGAGCTGGTCATCGTCCGGGGCAAGGCCAAGCTGGAGATCGCCCTGGGCAAGGGCAAGAAGGCCTACGACAAGCGTCAGGTCATCAAGGAGCGCGACATCAAGCGCAACCTCGCCCGAAGAATCAAGCAGAGCGGCAGCTACGACGACTAGCGCTCGGGAGGTGGACCAGTGAGAAGACACGCATATTCTGAAATCCTCAAGATCGCGCTGGCCGCCGTCCTGATGTGCCTCTACGTGATCCTCAATCGCTTCGTCTCCATCTATCTGCCCCTGGGCGGCATGCCCTCGGTCAGAATCGGTTTCTCGTCGGTCCCGATCGTCTTCGCTTCGCTGGCCTGCGGCCCCATCTGGGGCGCCGTAGCTGGCGCCGGCGGCGACCTGATCGGGGCTTTTGCGTTCCCTAACGGCTCGGGCGCCTACCTCTATGGATACACCATCGACCAGGCTCTATTAGGTATCATCCCCTGGGTTCTGATGCGGATCTTCAAGGGGCACCGCCGGGCGCTCGGGGCCTTCGATATCCTGGTCAGCCTCCTGGGTATCGGCGCCTTCTTCGGCCTGGTGATTCCCGATGCGGCCGAGGGCAAGTATCAGATTCCCTTAGACCTCGGTGGCCGCATCGGGCTGGGGGTCGGGGTGGTCGCTCTCGCTCTGATCAGCGGTGGTCTGACCGTCTTCTTCAGCCGGCGGATGTTCGGTGAGGGGGATGATCTTCCGCTGCGTGTGCGCCAGGCGCTGAAGGGGAGAATCAGAGGGCTCAGCGGATGCTCCAATAAGGAGATCAAACGAGCCATCCGCAGGGATGGCCTAGGCCTGATGAGGCTCGACCTCAATGCGATTGCTTCCTGTGGAGTTGATGACATCTCTAAATCTAGAAATATAGGTTGGAAACTATTTAAAGCCTCTTTCTCCATCCACGAGTTGAAGCATATCTATGTGGGTGGTAAACCCGAGAAAAAGGTCTTCTCCTTCCTGGATATCTATTCGATTCTGCTGTTTGAGATGATCACCGTGAAGACGCTGCTTCTAGCCTTCTGGGGCCAGCTCTACTTCTCCATCCCCTATGCCTATGGAGTGTTCAGCGACCTTCTGACGGGCATCATCTCTCTGCCTATCCTCGCGGTCGTGACCTATGCCGTCATGCTTCCTCTAGCTAACCTTGGACTCTTTGACCTCGATTCAATCAAGCGCTCCAAGAGAGGGAGAAAGAGATAGCCGAAACAATCTAAAAATTGCCAGAGTAAGTGCAATTTCTCGTCTTTTGAGTTGCACTTAGTCTGGCAATCATCCAATCGTCTTTTTATGGCAATAAATCGGTTCTGAGAGAGGCTGATCTCTACTTCTTTTCGTAATCCAGCGCCGCGCTGATGAAGCCCTTGAAGAGGGGGTGGGGCTCGGTCAGGCTGGACTTGAACTCGGGGTGAGCCTGGGTCGCGATGAAGAAGGGGTGGTCGGTCAGCTCGATGATTTCGACGATATTCTTCTCGGGATAGACGCCGGAGATCTTCATGCCATGCTCCTCGAACTCCTTGCGGTAGGCGTTGTTGAACTCGTAGCGGTGGCGGTGACGCTCGCTGATGTCGCACTTGCCGTAGAGCTTGGCTGCCAGCGAGTCCTTGGCCAGGCGACAGGGATAGGCGCCCAGACGCATGGTGCCGCCCATATCCTTGACGTTCTTCTGATCCTTCATCAGATCGATGACGGGGTGCTTGGTGTCGGGGACCAGCTCGGTGGAGTCGGCATCCTCATAGCCCAGGACATCGCGGGCGAACTCGATGGAGGCCGTCTGCATACCCAGGCAGATGCCCAGGAAGGGAATCTTGTTCTCGCGGGCGTAGCGGATGGCCTTGATCATGCCCAGGCAGCCGCGCTTGCCGAAGCCACCGGGGACGAGGATGCCATCCACGCCCTTGAAGATCTCATCGAGATCCTTCTTCTCGCAGGTCTCGGACTCGATCCACTTGATGTCCACTCCGGCGTCGAGGTTGGCGGCGGCGTGCTTGATGGCCTCAGCGACGGACAGGTAGGAGTCGTGGAGGTTCATGTACTTGCCCACGATGGCGATGGTGGTCTTCTTGGAGGGGTGGATGATGTGCTCCACGAGCGCATCCCAGCGCTCGTGGTGGCCCAGGGTGTCGGGCAGACCCAAGGAGGAGAGGACCGCCTTGGCGATACCCTCCTTCTCCAGCATCAGGGGGACCTGGTAGACGGTATCGCAGTCGGAGTTCTCGATGACGTGGTCGACGGGGACGTCGCAGAACATGGAGATTTTGGCCTTGATCTGCTTGGGCAGAGGTTTCTCCGCGCGGCAGACGATGATGTCGGTGCGCAGACCCAGGGACTGGAGGGCTCTGATGGCTTGTTGGGTGGGCTTGGTCTTGAGCTCGCCCGAGGCGGCGAGATAGGGGATCAGCGTGGTGCAGATGATGATGCAGTTCTGGTAGCCGACCTGGTGCTTGAACTGGCGGATTGCCTCGAAGTAGGGCTGGGACTCGATGTCGCCGATGGTGCCACCGATCTCGATGATGGCGATCTTGTTGACCTTGGAGGGGTCGGGGTGCGCCTCGCGGTAGAAGCGGGACTTGATCTCGTTGGTGACGTGGGGGATGACCTGGACGGTGTGGCCCTCGTAGTCGCCGCGCCTCTCCTTGGCCAGGACAGTCTCGTAGATCTGGCCCATGGTGACCGAGGAGCGCCGGTCGAGGTTGGCGCCGGTGAAGCGCTCGTAGTGGCCCAGGTCGAGGTCGGTCTCAAAGCCGTCATCGGTGACGTAGACCTCGCCGTGCTGGAGCGGGTTCATCGTTCCGGGATCGACGTTGAGGTAGGGGTCGAACTTCTGCTGTACGACATCGTAGCCGCGCGACTTGAGGAGCATGCCAATCGACGAGCCGGTGATGCCCTTGCCGATGCCGCTGATCACGCCGCCCACAATAAAAATGTACTTCACCATACTAGAGGTCCCCCGTGTTTACTCGGGTATTTTAGACTACCCGTGTGCGCGCGCATCCGCGAAAGCGGTAAACGGATAAAGATATGAGATATCTCCAGCTGAGTGCTGGGCTTCGGATGCGGGGCTAAAGTCGAGAAGAACAGGGTGAGTTAAACAGATAGATACAAAAATAAAAAGTGCGGATATCCGCACTCTTTTAGGCTTTAGAATCTAATTATCAACCTACGTAGTTCCAATCAAAGATGGCAGTATCATCCACGAAGACGACATCGCCGACCTCAGGGGCTCTGTAATCGCCCGACTGGCCGAAGTTCTTGCTCCACCCGTCCTCGTATCCGAGGTATTCGGAGAAGTTGTCGTAGTGGTCATAGGTGGCGAAGACCACCTCGACATCGCCGGTGCGGGGGTTGGTGCCATAGACGATGCGGTCGGTGCCGCGGCTGACGCCACCCACGTAGAAGGAGTAGCCCGAGCGCAGGTCGATCTCCGTGTAGTCGTAGCCGTAGGGAAGGTAGCCCTCGCGGTTTTGGAAGGTGCCATTGACCAGGGCGAGATCGTTGTAGGAGGTAATCTCATCCCGGCGGTCCTCGGTGACGTAGTTCACAGGCAGCTCGTCGAAGAACTGCAGGTAGGCCGCCACGTCATTCGCGCTGGTGTAGGACTGGCCCTCGTAGAGGATCGTGTCGGAGTTTGGAACTCTCACGTAGTAGGTTCCATCGTAGTACCGAGGCTCGGTGTCCTCGAGCTTCTCGGCGTCGGAGTAGGGGATGTCGGAGACATTGCCCTGGAAGGCGTTATTAAAGTTGAAACCCTCTGAAGAAGAGGAGGAAGAAGAAGAGGAAGACGACGAAGATGATGTGGGATAGGAGCTATCCGAGGAAACGGAGGAGCTGATGTGAGACGAGGAGGTGGAGGAGTCAGAGCTCGTCCCCTGGCTGGGAGTACAGGCAGCGAGGCCCATAAGAAGACCCAGGGAGACGATTAAAACGTGTTGAATCTTGTGCATTTTTAACCTCGGTGGAAGATTTTAGAGGTATTACTCGCTAAAATCTATGACGCACTAAGACGTGCTACCCCTTTAGTGAGTCTGTAAAAGGAGGTTATTTAATGGGTATCTCAATCAGTCTGGAAGACATCAAGCGGTACGGCGAGAACTTCAGCGCCGACAGCGCTAACCGCATCAAGCAGGATGCGGTCGTCAAGAACGGCATCAACGCCACCGCGCTCAACCGCGACGAGGTCAAGCGCTTCGTCAACGCCTACTCGATCGATGTTCCTTCCGGCGACATCACCAACCAGAAGCGCTCTGGCCGCTGCTGGATGTTCGCGGCGATGAATGTCCTCCGCCTCGAGGTCATGAAGCACCTCAACATCACCAACATGGAGCTCTCGCAGTCCTACACCCTGTTCTGGGACAAGCTCGAGAAGTCCAACTTCTTCCTGGAGAATATCCTGAAGACCCTGAATGAGCCCGTCGGCTCCCGCCTGCTCAACCACCTGCTCTCCTCCCCCATCGGCGACGGCGGCCAGTGGACCATGATCGTCAACCTGATCCACAAGTACGGCGTCTGCCCCAAGGATGTCTATCCCGAGAGCGCCTGCTCGGAGAACACCACCGAGATGGACAAGTACATCACCCTCAAGCTGAGGGAGGATGCCCTGATCCTGCGCACCGGCAACGAGAGTGGCAAGACCCTCGAGGAGCTGCGCAAGATCAAGGACGGCATGCTCAACGAGATCTATCGGATCCTCTGCGTCTGCCTCGGTGTGCCCCCCGAGAAGTTCACCTGGGAGTACAAGGATGCCGATGACCACTACGGCGTGGTCAGGGACATCACCCCGCTCAAGTTCTTCGAGCAGTACGTCGGCAAGAAGCTTGACGACTACGTCTCCATCCTGAACTGCCCCTCTCCCATCCGTCCTCTCAACCGCGTCTTCACCGTCAAGTACCTCAACAACGTCGAGGGCGGTGATCCCGTTCTCTATCTGAACCTGCCCATCGAGCGGGTCAAGGAGCTGTGCGTCAACCAGCTCAAGGACGGCGAGGTCGTCTGGTTCGGCTCCGATGTCGGCCAGTTCTCCACCCGCGACACCGGCTTCATGGCTCCCGAGATCTTCGATGTCGAGGACCTGTTCGGCGTCAAGTTCGGCATGGACAAGGGCCAGAGGGTCGACTACGGCGAGTCGCTGATGACCCACGCCATGGTCATCACCGGCGTCAACCTCAACGCCCAGGGCAATCCCGACCGCTGGAAGGTCGAGAACTCCTGGGGTGACACCGTCGGCTACAAGGGCTACTTCGCCATGTCCGACAAGTGGTTCGAGGAGTTCACCTACCAGGCTGTCATCAACAAGAAGTACCTCACCAAGAAGGAGCTCGCTCAGCTGAGCGAGACCCCCATCGAGCTCGAGCCCTGGGATCCCATGGGCTCCCTCGCCTTCTAACCTGACAGTTAGTGAGAGACCGCCTGCGGGCGGTCTTTTTGCGCCCATCTTTGTTGTAATCTCTCATCTGTTGGATAATCTTCCCACCAGAGGAGGTGCCCCATGCGTCTGGATAAATATCTCAAGGTCACTCATCTCATCCGCCGCCGCGGTCAGGCTAAAGAGTACATAGATGCGGGCTACGCCTCGGTGAACGGCAAGCTGGCCAAACCGGCCACCGACGTCAAGGTCGGAGACATCATCGCGCTGGGCGAGGAGGGCCGCATCAAGGTCACGGTCGAGGTGCTCCAGCTGAGGAGCTACTGCCCGCTGAACGAGGTGACCGAGATGTATCGCCTCATCAAGGAAGATGAGTAGGATCGATCTATCCGATCTGCCCCAGCGCTTTGAAGAGCTCGGAATCGATCTGACAGAACCCTGCCTTCTGGGTTTCTCTGGCGGCTCGGATTCGGTGTTCCTAGCGGAGATTGCCAGCCGTGTCTTCGCTCCTGGAAAGCTCTATCTCGCCTATGTGAACTACCGCGACCTGCCGACGGCCATCGCTCCGGAGGTCGCTATCGTCAAGGAGACGGCTCGACGCTTGAACCTCCCGCTTCTGACTCTGGATCTCGAGCTCGATTACTTTCACGTGGACTTTGAGAACGAGGCTCGGAGGATCCGCTATCGCTGGTTCGCCAAGGAGGCGGAGAAACTGGGGGCACAGGGCGTGCTGATCGCCCACCAGAAAAACGATGATGCCGAGACCTATCTGATGCAGAAGAGGCGTGGTGGCTTAGTCTCGTATCTGGGGCTCAGGCCGGTGAATGACATCTTTGGAGTCCGCGTCTTCCGCCCCATCCTCGATCTCTATCGGACCGACATCATCGAGTATCTACGCGAAAACAATATTCCTTACTTCGACGATCCCACCAACCGCTTCACGGTGCGCCAGCGCAACAGGATTCGCCTGGATGAACTGACTGACAAGAGTCGCGTCGAAGAGGTGCTCGCGGAGAGGGACAGAGAACTTCCAATTCTGTTAAAAGAGATTGGCAATATTGAAAATATCAATATTAAAGGTGGCTTTTATAAGGCTGAATATCTAAAACTAACCATTTCAGAGCAGCGGCGCCTCCTCCTGCGCTGCCTCGATGCTCTGCCGGTCAAACTGAGCGAAGATCGAAAGCTAGCACTGGTAAATCTCTGCTATGAGCGACTATTGGGAAAGCCGAGCCAACGGCTGAAACTGATGGATGGTCTATATCTTTATCCCTCGTCTCAGCGGATCTTCTTCGGGGGTGATTTGCCCCGAATCAACGAGAGGGAGATCCATCTTCATGGGCCTCTCCACTATCGCAACGAGTGGGTGCGAATCGACATCGATGACCTCGATAAGATTCACGCCAAGAACTATCCACTGACTGTCCGCCCTCTCGTTTCTGGCGACCGCATCTCTACGGATCTTCAAGCTGAGAATGCGATGCACTTTCTCAAGAGTTTGGGTGTTCCCATGTGGCTCAGGGATCGCTATCCGGGCATCTTCGATGCGGAGGGAAGACTGCTCTATGTACCTCGGTGGAGTCGAATCGACTCCGAGGTTGCAGCTCCGATTCTTCCAGCTAGTCTAATCTAAAAAGCTGTTGCATAATCCCGATCTCTGATTGGAATGAGCAGCAACCTTTATTCATTTTTTGGGATTTTCAAAACGATAAAAAAACCCTGAAGCCATGGCTTCAGAGCAGTTCGGTAGAATTCACCTGGAATTAAACAGGGACTTCTGATGCTGATGATCTCTATCGCACCAGGAAGGTGACGGTGACGCCGGCGGTCACCTCCAGCTCGGCGGGGTTGGCCTGGTCGTTGACGGCGGCTGCCATCATCATCGCCCGGCGGGGCGCATAGGGCGCAGGGCTGTCATCCTTGACGATGGACTCGATGCCGACGATGGAGACATCCAGGCTCTTGGCCAGGACCTTGGCCGAGCTGGCGGCGTTCTTGGCAGCCAGGCGCAGGGCCTCCTTCTCTAAGCCGGTGGCGGTGCCCAGACGGAAGGAGAGGTCTGCCCGCGCCTCGGGGCAGAGCTTGGCCACGTTGGAGATGAGGGTCACGTGGACGTCATCGGCGGTGGGGACGGAGACGGAGTAGTTCTCGCTGGCGAGGTAGCCGACCATCTTCCTGGTGGTCTGGCCGTTCTCGGTGACGGTCTGATACTCCGGTCTGACATCCACGGAGGAGACCTTCAGCTCCTGGCGGTCGATCTTGGACTTGCTCAGGGCCTGGGCGATCTTGGCGGTGGCCTGCCTGGCGTTGTTGTAGGCCTCGGCGGTGGTCGCACCGCGGACCTCCACGACGATGGTGATGTCGGCGATATCGGGAGTGGCGGTCACGCGCCCCTCGCCCCTGACGGTCAGCTTGCCGGTGGTCTTGTTCTCTGACATATTGAATCTTCCTCCTCGTTGGCTGGATTATTTTAGGCGGTAAAAATAGTTAGAAATCACGAAAAGGCTAAAAC
This sequence comes from uncultured Bacilli bacterium, assembly GCA_944372245.1. GTDB lineage: Bacteria > Bacillota_I > Bacilli_A > RFN20 > CAG-288 > CAG-568. The sequence continues at coordinate 18,069 of CALVYN010000001.1, read as the reverse complement.
TCAAGCCTGTTTACTCAAACATTATCGAGAACGAAAGAGCATCTCCATAGACGGTTGCCGGCGGAATACCCTTTCCCACGGCTATACTTTTAACGCTTATATAGAGGAACTATCAGTATGAAGCACACCGTAGAAGAGAGCAGAGAAGCCAGTTGGATCACCCTCGAGTCGAAATCGGGCCTGAAGGTCACCACCTGCACCGTGGGTGCGGGTGTCTACACCGTCGAGTACAAGGGCAAGAGGTTGACCCTGGTCCTCTCCGACCGCGAGGGGTTCACCGACTCCAACCAGTTCTTCGGCAAGACCCTGGCCCGCGTGGCGGGCCGTCTGCCCCTGGAGTATCACTTCCACGACCTGGTCCTCAACCTGCCTCAGAACGAGCCGGCTGACTGCCTGCACGCCGGCAGGATGGAGTCCCTCTCCTACCGCAACTGGGACTACGAGGTTAAGGAGGGCGAGGGCGAGGCCACTGTCACCTTCACCTATCACAGCCCCGATGGGGAGTGCGGCTTCCCCGGCAACGTCGTGGCTCAGGTGAGCTACACCCTGAGGGATGACGCACCCACCTTCCGCCTCGGCTTCCACGCCGAGAGCGACCGCCTCACCCCCTTCTCCTTCTCCAACCACATCTACTGGGATCTCTGCGACGACAATGACGTCAGCGGCGAGACCCTGTATATGAACGCTGATCGGATGGGTGACGACGACGGCAAGAGCCAGCTCATCACCGGCGTGAAGCCCATTCTACCCTGCCTCGACTTCAGGACTCCCCACACCCTGAAGGCCAGCATGGATGAGGTCGAGGAGAACCTGGTCACCCGCACCATCGACCACACCTTCCTGTTCACAGAGGTCGACAGCGAGAAGCCTCAGGCCAGCCTGGAAAACGACCAGATCAAGCTCGACCTTCTGACCGATATGGATGCCATAAACATCTATGTCGATAACTCCTGCACCCCCGTCAAGTTCGACAACGGCACCGAGATGGCCCACAAGCGCCGTGCCATCGCCCTCGAGCCTCAGATGTTCCTGCTCAACATCGACGAGATCACTCTGACTCCCGAGAAGCCCATCGACCACTGGATCGAGTATCGCGTCATCGAGAAGTAGTCTCGCTTCAGATAAGCTGAACTTAAAAGCCACCCTGTCCGGGTGGTTTTTAAGTTGTTATTTATATATTTAACTTGTTTTGAACTTACTTTTCTTGGCTCTGAAGGTACTGATCCGCTAGGATGACCGTCTCCCTGTCGCTCTCGTGGGTGATCAGCTGGAGAGCCTGGTCCAGGGGGAACCAGCTCTGGAATTTGACCTCGTCGTCGTGATTGTCCGCCGGAATCTGGTCTCCGCTGTATCTGGCGACGAAGAAGACCACATCCTTCATGACGCCGGGGGTGGGGCTGTAGGTGATGATGTGGCGGAAGTTGGTGTCGATGGCGACCTCGAGTCCCGTCTCCTCCCGGATCTCTCTAGTGGCCGTCTCGACCTCGGTCTCATCGCCTTCGACGTGGCCCTTGCAGATGGAGTAGTGGCCCAGGTTCATCCGCTGAACAAGGTAGAGACGCTTTCCATCTTCAGCCACTCTGTAAATAACTGCTCCGACGCTCTTCTCCTTCATTCCGGCCTCCCTTCGGGTGGGTGTAAGCGCAACCGAACCCCTTTAAGCCGTATAATATTAAAGAGTTTGAGGAAGTTTTTTGAATGGTCTACCGATGCGGGTTCCAACTATTCGACCGCTCCTACCGCAGAAAGGGGTGAAGCATGGAAGATGAGAAGACGCTATTGGAGAATCTGCTGAACGCCAGCCGCGAGGCCGGCTTGGAAGCGGCTCGGTTTACCCTCGCTGTCGACACCGTTCAGATCTACACCCTCAAAGATGGAAGTGGCAGCGAGACGCTGGATACCAAATATGTCCTCGATGCGGCTGGCCTGAAGAATGGTAAGCTCGCCGAGATCCACCTCGAGGATGTCGACGACGACCTCGACCCGACCGCCCTGGCGAAGAAGCTGTCTAGGGCCTGCGCCAAGGGCCGTCCCTACAGCGCCTCCTGGTTCTTAAAGCCCGGCGTGAGGCTGGGCAAGTCCGATGCCTATTCGTCCAAGTTCGACAAGCTGCCGCCCAACCTGATGCCCGCGGTGGCTGAGAAGACCGCCAAGCGTATCCAGGAGACCTCATCCGAGATCTCGAGCCAGTCTGTCTACCTGATCCACTTCGTGGGCCACACCACGATGTACAGCTACGATCCCTCCCTCGAGCCCGGCGTCATCGCCTCCGTAAGCTTCCGCCGCGACGGCTTGAAGCTGGCGGCTGAGGTGGAGCTTACCCATGGCAAGGAGAAGGTTAAAGCCTCCGCCTCCCTGCCCGTGCGCAAGAGCTTGGAGAATATCGACGAGGGGCTTTTAGCTCGGACGGTGGTCCGCCTGGCCACGAACAAGCTGGGTCTGACTCCGCTGGCTGAGCCCTTCGAGGGCTCGGTGCTGGTCTGCCCTCAGGCGGCAGCCATCATCCTGTCAGCGGCCTGCAGCCACCTCGACGGCAAGCGCATCGCTGAGGGCAAGTCGGTCTATCAGGGCAAGCTGGGAACCGACGTCTTCTCCGAGACGCTGATCGTGCTCAACGACCCCTTCACCGCCTCCGACTTCGCCCGCCCCTTCGATATGGAGGGCACCCCCACCGAGAAGTTCATGGCCATCGACAGAGGCCGCCTGCGCTGCCTCTTCCTCAACTGCGAGTACGCGGAGAAGAACGGCGGCAAGACCAACGGCTGTGCCGGTCTGGGCGATGACTGCCGCTGCCAGTACCTGGTCGTGACCCCTTCGGCCACCGGCGTGGCTGAGATGGTCAGCAGCATGGGCGAGGGTCTCATCCTTGAGGAGATTGACAACACCAGAGAGCTGAGCGTCGATCCCGAGACTCTGGACTACCGCATCCCCTTCACCGGCTGGATCGTCCACGAGGGCCAGCGCCAGACCCCGGTCAGCGGCACCCTGCTCGGCAATGCGGCCGAGGCCTGCCAGAAGATCGACGAGATCTCCCGCGAGCGCGGCGATTTCTACGGCTGTCTGACTCCCTGGTTCCGCATCCCCGGCCAGCGCGCTGAGTAGGCAAATCTAAGCAAGATTAAATCAAGAAAAAAGTAGGAGCTAATGCTCCTATTTTAATTCACAACTTAACTATCTCAATGAAAGTTTAAGGCCGATTTTGAAAATAAAAACTCCGGATGTGTTTCCACACCCGGAGCGAGCAAAAGGAATTTAATGTTAGTAATCGTTAGCTAGTTTAGGGCTCAATCTCTTGAGCAATAGAATGGTAGTCTAGGCGTCTAACCTAGTCAACCCCCATCGCGTTTAAGAACTATTGAAACTACTTTAGTTAGACATAAATTTTTATTTCTTAACAATATATCGGGTAAAATTGGAGCAACAAGAAAACACCATTTCTCGAGGAGGTTTGCCTATGTCCGAGAACACCGCTGTGAGAAAGCTCGACTTCGCTCTCGTTCTTGATAGCACCACTGTTGTCGATCCGGAGTACGCTGCGCTCATCGAGGTTCAGCGTGTCCCCCTCTACATCACCCTGGGAACCGAGACCCGTCCCGAGCCCGAGTGGACGGTCGAGGAGATCGTCGCGGGCTACGACGACAAGCCCTGCAAGACGGCCTGCCCCAGCGCTGGCGATTTCAAGAAGTGCTTCGAGGAGGTCTTCGCCAAGGGCTACAAGGACATCGTCTGCGTGCCGATGACTAAGGGCGTCTCTGGAACCTACCAGGCCGCCAAGGTGGCGGCGGCCAGCCTCGAGGGCGGTCTGGACAAGCACGTCCACCTCGTCGATGCCCCGCTGGCCAACTTCGGTGTCAGTGCCCTGCTCAACATCTCGATTCCCTATCTGAAGGAGGCGGGTGTGACCGGTGCGAGCTACGCGGCCAAGCTCAACGAGCTGGCCAGCTCCTCCTCCCAGATCTGGACCCTGGGCTCGCTGGACCACCTCTATCGCGGCGGCCGCCTGTCCAAGCTCTCCTTCGCCATCGGCACCCTGCTCAGGATCAAGCCCATCATCGGTGTCAGCCCCGACACCGGCGGTCTGGATGTGGAAAAGAAGGCCCGCACCTTCAACGATGTCGACGCCTACATGGTCGAGCGCGTGCGCGAGTTCGCCGAGAAGTTCAAGCGCATCTACGTGCGCTTTATCAACCTCGGCGACGAGGACCAGGTGGCCAACCTCAAGAGGAAGGTCCTCGAGGTGGTCAAGAATCTGAGCTTCTCCGAGATCTCCGAGGTCGGTCCCCTCTTCACCGTTCACCTGGGCCGCAACGGCTACGGCATGGTCGTTCTGGGCGATGGCCCCATCATCTCCAAGATGGAGAGCGGCACGAAGAACTGGGCCGATATCTTCCGTCTGCGCAAGCAGGGTTAGTTTGCCTTAAAATATAAAAAGATTATCTGTAAAGGGGGTACATCCTCATGACTGACAAGCAAAAGAGAGCGGAGGCCAAAGCCGTCCGGGCTGACCTCGAGATGACGGTGGACAAGTATCGTCCCGTCTGGCCCATGCTCCTGTCGACTCTGATCGGCTGGGGCCTGCTGGCGCTGTTCGTCCTGCCCTTCTGCACCGTGACCTTCCAGGGTGTGACGCAGGAGTACAACCTCTTCCAGCTGGTCTTTGGCACCTTCGAGGGCGGCCGGGCCAACTACTGGCTCGGCATCTTCTTCGCCTTCCTGATCCTGGGTCCCGTCGTGCCCCTCTTCTCCCGCCGGCAGAAGCTCGCTTCGCTCTTCGTCGGCGACGTGATCGAGGCGGTCGGCATCGTCGGCATCCTGGTCGGCTTCAGGGCGGCCGTCATCTCCCGCAGCTTCATCGGCAGCGTGGCCCTGATGGGCGTCTACGATGGCCTGGGCTTCATCCTGCCCCTGGTCTTCCTCTTCCTCTTCCTGGGTGTGCCCTTCATTGCCAGGGCCATCTCCGGCCACATCGCCTCCCGCCGCTTCGACCGCTCGGTCAAGATCGGCAAGAAGCTGGCCAACTACTAGCGCTCAGCGACCCTCGGATATATATCCGAGGGTTTTTTCGTCTCGGTTCTATATAATTTGGGCTTAGAGCGTCTTTAGCGAGCGAGGAGGAACGAGCATGAGGGATCGAGAGACACCACTCACCGCGGAGCTGTTCACTGCGGCAGCGCAGAGCCTCTATCTGCGCCTCGAGGGTCTGGGCAAGCGCCTGGCGGCTAGGCTTCTAGCTTTCGCCACCCGCTATCGCGAGGCTCTGATCACCTGGGCCGTGCTCCTGGTCTTCGCCTTCTGCATCTTCGGCTACGGCTGGATCACCCACGGGTTCACCCTGCCCCTGTCGGGCGATGGCTACCTCCAGGAGATGACCTTCCCCTACACCTTCTACGACATGTGGCATGAGTTCTTCCGCACCGGCCACTTCCCCCAGTGGGATACGACCTCCGCGCTCGGCACGAACAATATCGGCGGCAACAGCTTCTACTCGCTCTTCTCGATCCAGCAGATCCTGATGCTCCCGTTCCCCCGACACTGGATCCCCTACCTTCTGGCGCTCCGCTACGTCTTCGATACGACCCTAGCCGGCTTCTTCTTCTACCTCTACCTGCGGAGCTTCGGGCTCAAGGCCTCCTCTCGGCGGGTCGGCGCCGTGGCCTTCGCCTTCTGCGGCTGGGTCATGTACTACCTCTGGTTTGAGCACTTCCTCGACTCCCTGGTGATGTTCCCCCTGATCCTCTGGGGCATCGAGCAGGTCATCGCTAAGCGAGATCCGAGGCTCCTCATCGGCTCGCTGTTCCTCCAGGGCATCACCAACTACTTCTTCATGGCCATCTTCTGCATCACCACCGCCTTCTACGCGCTCTTTAGATACTTCACCGAGTGGAAGCACATGGAGACGGCCGGAAACCGCCTGGCGGTCATCGGCCTGGGCCTGGGTTCCTACGCCATCGGCGTCCTCTCCTGCGCCTTCATCCTCCTGCCCGGCATCGCCCAGGCCATGGGCCTGCCCCGTGTCGAGGATGCCTCCTATCTGGAGCAGGTGCTGGAGGCCATCAAGGGCGAGAACGGGAAGGGGTTCAAGGACCTTGTCGACCTGATCTTCAACTTCGACCGCGAGCTGCAGAACGGCTACCCCGGAGCCGGATTCTTCTTCATGACCGCCCGCTGCTACTCCTCCAACCTGCTGGGCGTGAGCTGGTACGACAACTCCTCCGGCTCCTCCTTCGTCTTCACCCCGATCATGCTGATGGCCTTCTCGGGCCTGCTGGAGGGCTTCAAGAGGAAGAAACCCTCCTGGATCATCGGTGCGATCCTGATCGCCTTCACCATCTTCACCCCGTTCTTCTACTACCTCTTCTCGGCCTTCACCCTGCCCTATGCGCGCTTCCTCATCGCGCCCTCCGCCTGGATCATCGCCTTCGCCTGCTGCCAGATCGACCGGATCAGGGAGAAACCCAAGTGGTCGCTGGATGCCGCCTTCGCCCTGCTGGTCAGCGGGCAGATCATCGTCTCCGTCTACTCCTACATCATCGTGGTGAACAATCCCAGCGTCTACGACCAGGTCGCTGACTGGGAGGTCCGCTTCCAGCTGGTGCCCCTCTCGCTGGCCATCTCCCTGATCTACTACCTCATCCTCCGCTTCATGATGAAGTCGGAGAAGCTCTTCGCCCACACCAGCGTCTTCCTCGTCGGCGTCGAGGCCATCATCATGGGCAACCTGACCATGTACAACCACGGGTATGGCAGCCTCGACGCCATGGTCAACGTCAACGGCGTCAACTACGGCCAGGAGGTCGTGAGGAACGAGCAGAAGATCGTCTCGGCGCTGGAGGATTTCGACCCGGGTTACTACCGCATCCAGAACGGCGATGCCTCCCGGGACAACCCCAACCTGCCGATGGTCATCGGCCACTCCGGCCTCTCGGCCTTCAACTCGGTCTACGCCGTCAACGCCCAGGACTTCATCGACTGGTCGCACATCCCCTACACCTACCAGAACTGGAGCATGGGCGAGCACGCCAGGCGCGTGAACATGGAGACCTTCCTGGGCGTGAAGTATTACATGGTGCCCAGGATCGACCAGAACGTGCCCTTCGGCTATGTCGACGTCCTGGACCTCGACCCCCAGGCGATCGCCGACGAGAGCGAGCGCGCGGCGCTGGTCAACCTCCAGGATGTCATCCGGAAGAACTACGAGGGCGACAGCACCTGGCAGGTGGCTCGCAGCCTCTACGTGAATACCGACTTCGTCGACTTCGCCTTCCCCTTCGACTCCGTCCTCTCCTCCGGCTCGTTCTACAGCGGCGACTACGAGGACCTCAACGAGTACGCCTACCTGCGCTACGGCATCGTGGACGAGGAGCAGGTGCCCGAGCTGGAGAAGGCTATTGAGGGCACCGACATCACCTTCAGGGATCTCGACGAGTTCTATGCGGCCGGCCAGAACTTCCGCAGCTCGGACACCCTCTCGGTGAGCCTGACCCCGACATCCTCCGACGATGTCTACGAGGCTGAGCTCACCTACCTCAGGAGCCAGCGCACCTACGACATCACCCTCGACTGCGCCCGGACCGACGGAGGCTACACCTTCACCAACGAGCGCTACGGCCTCACCTTCGACTTCCCCAACGGTCTGGGCCGGGGTACCTTCATCGGCTTGAACGCCCATGAGGTCACGGCCATCCTGGTCGAGGACGCGCAGGGGAACCTGCGCATCCAGACCGCGGCCTTCTACCCGATCAGGATCTACAACGATTCCTCCGACTCCGATGTGACGGTCTACGCGGCCCAGTGGATCGACGGCCGCTACGTCACCGACTACGATGCGGACGGCCAGCCCATCTTCGACGGCCCCTCGCTGGGTCACAGCATCTTCCCCGCCGATATCGAGTTCGATTACGACACTGCCTCGGCTGCCGATGTGACGGGCCTGCTGTATTGGACCAAGCTGGTCATCGAGCCCGAAGATGGCAGTTTCTTCGCCCCCGATGCCACCCCGGAGCACCCGGCCTACATCTCGGTCCAGTCGACCAAGAACTTCGACTGGAAGTTCGTCGACGAGAACGACGAGGAGATCCCCCTGGACGGCCTGCAGTCCTACTCCGACTACCAGACGGCCCACGGCTTCTACGTCGACCGGCCCGTGGCCAAGATCGTCGGCGTCCTCCACGACACGATGGAGAAGAACGAGCGGATCGAGCGGCCCAAGGTCTACGTCCAGTCCTATGGCGACTACGCCCTAGCGGTGGACAAGCTCAACGCCGAGCCGGTCGAGATCCTCGATCGGACCACCGACCGCGTCCGCTTCAAGACCGACTACGACGAGGCCAGATACACCGTCCTCAACCAGCCCTTCGAGGACGGCTGGACCCTGCACGAGGTCAGCTGGGACGATGGCCAGATGGTCCTCTCCGACGTGGAGACCTTCAAGGCGCACGGCGGCTTCGTCGGCTTCGTGGCTCAGCCCGGCGAGCACGAGTACCTTCTGACCTACACCGCTCCCGGCTTCGAGCTGGGTCTCAGGGCCAGCATCATCGGCATGGTCCTGGGCGGCATCTTCGTGACGGTGGCTAGCGTCAAGGCCAAGGACCGCGCTCTGATGGAGTCGCGCCTGGCCAGTCTGGCGTATGGGAAAGCACCGGTATGGCGGAAGGACTAGATCTCTTTAAGCTCAGCTGGCACAGTCTCTCCTTCAAGAGGCATCTCTCCAGCGTCATCAGGAATGCCATCCTCGGAGCCTTCGGCATCGTCGTCTTTGTCATCGGTTTCCTGGTCGAGATGATGTGGCTCTACATCCTGGGGGCCTGCATCGGCGGCGTCTTCCTCCTCTGGTCCGTGGCAGAACTGGTCATTCTTCTGACCCTTTCCCTGCGGGCGAAGAAGCACGGCGTCATCTGCCGCGCGGTGCCCTACAAGGTCGAGCGGGCCAGGACGCAGAACCGCTACCATCTGGAGCTCAACGTGATGCTCCCTGACGGGAAGAAGGTCAACGTCCCCTCGCAGGGACCTCTGTGGGAGGTGGATGCCAGAGTGATGCTGGACCGCAGCATCAAGGTCATCTTCCTGGGCGAGGATCGCACGGCGATCATCCTGCCCGAGTAGCAGTGGCGAGCCTGATGGCTCGCCTTTTGTTTTCGCACTCTGGTTTTTAAGCGACTTGTTTCCACCTGCAGGGTGGAAACTAATCGCTTGAAGATGACACACATTCTTCTCGCACTTTGGGAAATGGGTTGGTTGCAATATAATTCTTAGGCTTTACAACCTTTAAATAAGGATACAGGGGGTATGAGATGAGTTTTCTCGAGAAGGTTTTCCGCATTGATGCCCGCGCTCTCAAGAAGATCGAGAGGAAGGCTAAGCCCGTTTTCGCCCTGGAAGAGAAGTACCGCAAGATGACCGACCGCCAGCTCAAGGATATGACCCCCGAGCTGAAGCGGCGCCTGGCTGAGGGCGCCACCGTCGACGACATCCTGCCCGATGCCTTCGCCACCGCCCGCGAGGCGGCGCGCCGCACCATCGGACAGTATCCCTATCCCGTCCAGGTCTTCGGTTCCACCGTCCTCAACGAGGGCGACGTGGCCGAGATGAAGACCGGTGAGGGTAAGACCCTGACCGCGACCATGGCCGTCTACCTCAACGCCCTGGAGGGCAAGGGTGTCCACGTCGTCACCGTCAACCAGTACCTGGCTTCCCGCGACGCTGACTGGATGGGTCAGATCTATCGCTTCCTCGGCCTGACCGTCGGCGTGAACTCGCACGACAAGAACACCGCCGACAAGCAGGCGGCCTACAACTGCGACATCACCTACACCACCAACTCCGAGCTGGGTTTCGACTACCTGCGCGACAACATGGCCACCTCCGTGGCCAACCGCGTCCTGCGCCACACGGGTCTGCACTTCGCCATCATCGATGAGGCCGACTCGATCCTGGTCGACGAGTCCCGCACCCCTCTGATCATCTCCGGCGGCTCGGGCGTGACCGTCTCCTCCTACACCGCGGCTGACCGCGCGGTCAAGTCGCTGCACGAGAACGTCGACTTCACCATCGACGTGAAGAAGAAGGTCGCCACCCTGACCGACGCCGGCATCAACAAGCTGCAGGCCGACTTCGGCATCGCCAACCTCTTCGAGCCCCGCTACGCCGACCTGGTCCACCGCATCCAGCAGGCGCTCAAGGCCAACTACATCATGAAGCGCGACATCGAGTACATGGTTGCCGATGGCGCTGTCGAGCTGATCGACTCCTTCACCGGCCGCGTCCTCAAGGGCCGCGAGTACTCCGATGGCCTCCAGCAGGCCATCCAGGCCAAGGAGCACGTCGAGATCAAGCCCGAGACCGTGACCAAGGCCACCATCACCTACCAGAACTTCTTCCGCCTCTACGACAAGCTGGCCGGCATGACCGGTACCGCCAAGACCGAGGAGGAGGAGTTCCGCAAGATCTACAACATGCGCGTCATCCCCATCCCCACCAACCGCCCCGTCATCCGCTTCGATGACATCGACTCCGTCTTTGGCTCCGAGGAGGCCAAGTACAACGCCCTGATCGAGGACGTCATCGACCGCCACAACCACGGCCAGCCCGTCCTGATCGGCACCCCCTCGGTCGAGAAGTCCGAGATCGTCGACCGCCTGCTCAACCAGCACAACATTCCCCACGAGGTCCTGAACGCGAAGAACCACGCCCGCGAGGCGACCATCGTCGCCCAGGCGGGTCAGAAGGGCGCGGTGACCGTCGCGACCAATATGGCCGGCCGCGGTACCGATATCAAGCTGGGCGCCGGCGTGAAGGACCTGTGCAAGGATCCCGAGCTCCAGGCTAGACGCCACTACAACGGTCTGGCCGTCATCGGCACCGAGCGCAACGAGTCTCGCCGCATCGACAACCAGCTGCGCGGCCGCTCCGGCCGTCAGGGCGACCCCGGCTACTCCAAGTTCTACGTGGCCATCCAGGACTCCCTGCTCAAGCGCTTCTCCTCCGACACCATGTCCAAGGTCTTCGAGGGCTTGGGCCCCGGCGCGCTCGAGTCCTCGATGATGACCCGCTCGATCACCCAGGCCCAGAAGAAGGTCGAGGGTCAGAACTTCGATACCCGCAAGTCGCTGCTCGACTACGATGACATCCTGCGCCAGCAGCGCGAGATCATGTACGCCAAGCGCGACAACATCCTCTACTCCGAGTCGATCTCCGACACCATCCCCGACTACTTCAAGACCGCGGCGCACAACTTCATCCAGCAGTCGCTCCACGTCGTCGACCAGGAGACCGTGGTCGATGCCGACAAGCTGACCACCCTGGTCGAGGCCCGCGACCTGCCCAAGGGCAAGTTCAACGGCCAGGCCTTCGCGGGCCTGACAGAGGAGGAGGGCACCGAGTATTTGGCGACCCTCCTTATCGACCTCTACTCCAAGCACAAGGCCGGCTGGTCCAAGAAGATGCAGGACTACGCGGAGAAGCAGATCGCCATGACCTGCATCGACCGCTCCTGGACCAAGCACATCGACACCATGGCCAAGCTCAGAGACGCCATCTGGCTCCGCTCCTACGCCAACACCGATCCCCTCCAGGCCTACACCAACGAGGGCTACGCGATGTTTGACAAGATGCAGGTGACCATCGCCGACGATATCGTCTACCGCCTGCTCAACGTCCGCTTCCGCACCAGCGCTGGCAACCGCGCTCAGGCCGAGGAGAACCAGGAGCAGGCCGAGGTGGCCTCCACCATGCGGGCCCGCACCCAGGCGGCCGAGAAGGCGGCCCAGCTCCGTCTGGCCAGCAGCGTCAACTCCGTCCGCGCCGCGGCCGACTCCGGCGCGGTCCACGCTTCCGCTGGCGAGGTGGCCAAGGCGGTCAAGAGCTATCGCCCAACCGCCCGCGACGTCCAGATCGAGTGCATGTCCCTGCTCAACAAGGGCTATGCCCCCGGCGCTGTCGTCAACGCCCTGATCAAGCTGGTCGAGATGGGCTACCTGGGCAAGCAGGAGCTCTCCGTCCTGATCGTGGGCACCTTCCCCGGCTTCTCCGATGCCGACTCGATGACTCTGAAGGCGGCCATGTCCAAGCCCGAGGTCCCCGCCTCGGCCACGGCGGCTTTCGGGTCGCAGAAGGAGTTTGACACCCTGATGGTGTCCCTCCTCGGCGAGCTCAAGAACTAACTGTAATTGCTGAGAAAATTCGATTAAACATTCGTTTGCAGATGTAGAAAGTTGAGGTAACTATGAAGGAACTCTACGAACTCGGAAACGAGACTGAGACGATCGCCTCTCGCCTCAGTGGACTGAGAGGTGGGCTTTGACCTACCTCGGATAGAGGCGAGAATCGCCGAGCTGGAGCAGAAGGCCAGCGCTGACGGATTCTGGTCCGACCCGGCGCAGGCGGCGAAGGTCAACGGCGAGCTTTCAAACCTCCAGGGGCAGCGCGAGTCGCTGCTCTCTCTGGAGCAGCGGCTGGAGGACTGCCAGGGCGCAATCGCCCTCCTGAAGGAGGAGGATGACCGCGACCTCCACCAGCAGGTTGAGATCAGTGTCAAGAACCTGGAGCGGGACTCGTTGGAGTTCGAGCGCGAGACCTATCTCTCGGGGCCCTACGACCGGATGGACGCCATCATCGACTTCCACCCCGGCGCCGGCGGCACCGAGGCTCACGACTGGGCGGCGATGCTTCTGAGGATGTATCAGCGCTTTGCCGACTCCCACCACTACAAGTGCATCCTGGTGGACTACCAGGAGGGCGATGAGGCCGGCATCTCCTCGGCCACCATCCAGATCCAGGGGCGCTACGCCTACGGCCGGCTCAAGTCGGAGCTGGGCGTGCACCGCCTGGTCCGCATCTCTCCCTTCGATGCCTCGCACGCCAGGCACACCTCCTTCGCCTCGGTCAACGTCATGCCCGCCATCGACGACACGATCGACATCCAGATCAACCCCGCCGACCTGACGATCGAGACCTATCGCAGCTCGGGTGCCGGCGGCCAGAACGTCAACAAGACCGAGTCGGCCGTCCGCATCATCCACAAGCCCACCGGCATCGTGGTGACCTGCCAGGTCGAGCGCTCCCAGATGCAGAACAAGGCCATGGCCATGAACATGCTCAAGGCCAGGCTCTTCCAGCGCATGGAGAAGGAGCGCCAGGCCAAGCTGGCGGCCATCAATGGCGTGAAGAAGGACATCGAGTGGGGCAGCCAGATCCGCTCCTACGTCTTCCAGCCCTACACCCTGGTCAAGGACCATCGGACCGACTACTCCGAGACCGATGTCCAGTCGGTGATGGACGGCAACCTCGATGGCTTCATCGATGCCTTCCTGCGCTGGAACTTCGTGAGGTCGCGGTCAAATGGCTGAATTCACCTCTAAAGTTAATAGCGCCATCAGAAGTTGGTTCAATCGTAAGATTCTGGAATTTAAGAAGGAATGGCGCACTCAGTATAAGGACGTTAAGCCTTCGAGAATCGCCCTCAACATGGCGCTGGTCATCATCGGCACCATCCTCCTCTCCTTCAACACCTCGATCTTCATGGTCCCGGCCAACATCATCTCCGGCGGCAACTCGGGTATCGCCCTGGTCATCGAGGCGGTGGTCAAGCTGTGCGGTGGCAGCTTGGATGCCATCGGCGGTATCAACACCCTCATCACGATCCTGACCGTCTTCTTCTTCATCCTGGGACTCTTCATCGTCGGCTTCGACTTCACCCTCAAGACAGGTATCTCGACCGTCGTCTATCCTATCTTCGTCTGGGTCTTCGACGCAATCCGCGACGCTCCGGGTATGGGGTGGATGAGGCTCGAGAACTATTTTGTGGGCGAAAGTCTTGAAGCCACTGGCGGTGCAGCAGCCGAAGGCAACGCCGGCGTGGTCCTCGTCGCCGGTCTCATCGGCGGCGTGGTCCTGGGTCTGGGCGTGGCCCTGGCCTTCAAGGGCGGTGGCTCCACCGGCGGCACCGACTGTCTGATCATCGCCATCTCCAACCACACCCGCCTCAAGGCCAACACCGTCTCCATCATCATCGATGCCTCGATCGTCATCATCGGCATCTGCGTGGTCCAGGACCTGGTCTCCGGCGCAGTGAGCATCCTCTCAGCCATCATCTGTTCGGTCATGATCAAGACGCTGTTCGTCGGCTCCCAGAGCATGTACAAGGCCGAAATCATCTCCAGCCGCTGGAAGGAGATCTCCGATGCCATCAATCGGGACATGGGCCGCGGCACGACCATCTATCCCGCCCAAGGCGGCTACACCGGTGCGGACCGCTACGTGGTCTCCGTCTCCTTCACCAGGGAGGAGTACAACGACCTGGTGAAGCTGATCCAGGGCACCGATGCTAGCGCCTTTGTGACCGTCTCCTCGGTCTCCGAGGTTCGGGGCTATGGATTCTCCTATGACGATGATGAATCCATCAAGCAGATTCCCGAGAAGGGCAAGCGCAAGATTGCCGACAGCTTCAAGCGCGCGGAGAAGGAGGCCCGCAAGGCCGACCAGGCCAAGGCCAAGGACATCAAGAAGGATGTCGACCGCGTCATCAAGCAGGAGAAGCGCGAGCGGCGCGAGGAGCGCAAGGGCGAGAATAAGCAGTGAGAGCCGGGAGACCGGCTCTCCTTTTCTTTTCAGTTTTCTCTCTCCGGTTTGAATTGTCCTGTAAACCCGCAGGGGGACCTGCGATTTTTATAAAATAGGCTGCCCGCACCCAGCGGGCACACACTGAAAGAGAAAGACTTACTGATATATGGATAAACAATTCGACTATCTGATCGTCGGCGCCGGCCTGTTTGGAGCCGTCTTCACCGATCTGGCCACCGCCGCCGGCAAGAAGGTCCTGGTGGTGGAGAAGCGCAACGCCATCGGCGGCAACCTCCGGACCGAGGAGAGGGAGGGCGTCCAAGTCCACCTCTACGGCCCCCACATCCTCCACACCTCCGATGCGGCGGTCTGGAACTACCTGAATAGCTTTGGCAGGTTCAATCGCTTCACCTACCATCCCGTCGCCAACTTCAAGGGCAAGATCTACCACCTGCCCATAAGCCTTCAGACCTGCTACGAGGTCTTCGGCACCGCCAACCCGGCCGACGCCAAGCGCCAGGTCGCGCGCGAGATCGCCGAGGAGAATGTCGTCAAGGACGTCTCGGCCGAGAGCCACGCCCTCGCCACCATCGGCCGGAGCATCTACAAGACCCTGGTCAAGGGTTACATCGAGAAGGAGTGGAACCGCGATGCGACGACTCTGCCCACCTATCTGGTGGGCCAGCGCCCCATCTCCTACTCCTTTGACACGACCGAGTTCACCGAGGAGTATCAGGGTGTCCCCGTCGATGGCTATACCCCGATTCTGGAGAAGATGCTCTCCCGGGCTGAGGTGCGCCTCGGAGTCGACTTTCTGAAGGACCGCCAGGAGCTCTCCGCCCTGGCGGACAAGGTCGTCTACACCGGACCTCTGGACCAGTACTTCGACTGCAAGCTCGGCATGCTGGAGTACCGCTCTCTCGTCTATAAGACCAAGGTCATGGACGGCACCAACTATCAGGGTACGGCGGTCATGTACTACACCGACCGCGCAGTCCCCTACACCCGCGTGATCGAGCACCGCTTCCTCACACCCGACAGCTGCAACTCGCCCAAGACCGTGGTCAGCTTCGAGTATCCCAAGGAGTATCGCGGCCCCCAGGATGAGCCCTACTACCCCATCCAGGACAACCGCAACACCCAGCTGGCTCAGAAGTATCTCAAGCTGGTGGCGGACGAGCCCGTCCTCTTCGGCGGCCGCCTCGCCACCTTTGCAAACCTCTCCATGGGCGAGTGCGTGTCCCAGGCTTTCACCATGGCCCAGTCCGAGGGGCTGATCCAGAAGTGAGCTCCTGCCTCATCGCCCTGGCGGGCGAGTGTCAGCTTGAGAGACTGGAGGAGAATTTCGATCTCACCATCGCGGTCGATGGAGGTTTTGACCTGCTCGAAAGGCTGAACATAAGACCTCCTATCTTCGTCGGTGACTGCGACTCAATCGAGGATGCTTCAAAGATTGATAGCATAAAAATTAAACACATACTTCCGACAGATAAGGATGTTACCGATTTCGATGAGAGCCTGAAGGTGGCTTCTGAATTAGGCTGCGAGTTCGCAACTGTGATCGGCGGTCTCTCCGGCCCGAGAATCGACATGGTGATATCCAATCTCGAGGTCGCCTCCCGCTATGCTCGCCAGGGATTCTTCATCCGTTTCATCGAGCAGAATCAACAGGTTTTTCTCGTCCCTGAAGGCTCGAAAATCACCATCTCTGGCCAGGGGCGGATCTCGGTTCAATCCCTGCCGAATAGCTCCAGCGTGCGCATCGAGGGATTCAGATATTCCTATGAGGGCGAGCTGGAGCGAACCTCCTCCCTCGGCATCTCCAACGAGTTTGAAAAAGGCCCCGGGCGGGTCACCTGCCTCAGGGGTTGCCTGATGGTGACCTGCAATCTGGGGGCTACTTTCTCAAGGTCTTGAAGAAGTCCGTCAGGAGCTTCTGAGCCTCATCCGATTCGAGGTGGTGCTCCTCGATTCTGGCGTGGACATCGTAGCGGGTGAAGGCACCGGAGTCGGGGGAGGAGACGAGGTAGTACACCCGGCTGATCCCCGCGTTGAGGGCGGCACCCAAACACATCAGACAGGGCTCCAGGGTGACGACGAGGGCGCAGTCGATTAGCCGGCGGCCCGGCGTCTTTCTCGAGGCTTCATCGAGGCAGTAGAGCTCGGCGTGCCCCAGCTGGGTGCCATCCTGCTCGCACCGGTTTCCAGCGCTGGCCAGGATTGTTCCATCCGCAGTCATGACGCAGGCGCCGACGGGGATCTCGCCGGCGGCTAGGGCTTTTCGTGCGGCTGTCAGGGCGCACTCGATTGCCCGGTTCAGATCGGTATTGGTCATCGAGCGCACCTCCTCATATCGCGTGATAGGTTTCTCAGAAAATAAAAATAAACCACCGCACGTGCAACCGCATCTTAAGGCTGCTGCCTTCCGGCCCTGACCTGGTTCGAAGCGGAGACACCGCGATGGCAATTGGTTATTTTACACCCCTGACCGCTGCTAGAGAAGAGAGCACGGCGGTGAACCAGAATTATGTGTGAGCTGAACTCTTCTCGTCATTCTGCTCGTTCAAAACCACGCATAAAAAATCCCAGCCGCTGCAAGCTGGGATTTCTCATTTCTAATCGAAGATATTGTATTTCATGTTGAGGAACCGGCTCTTCCTCGTCCGGCCCTTGCGGTTGAGGGTGGTCGCCTCGACATAATGGGGTTCCTCGCTGAGGATCATGTTCAGCGTGGACTTGATCTCATCGGTGGTCGTCTCGAGCGTATCCAGACCGCGGATGTATTCCTCTTTGGTGAGCAGGCGAACTAGCTTGTTGATTCCCTCTCTGCGATAGTCGGGGCTGACATCGGTGGTCTCGCACATCTTGAGGAATTGAGCCAGCAGGTTGATCGTGTAGTAGACGGAGGGGAGGAACTGGCGGCTCTCCTTGAGGAAGCGGACCTCGGTGCCTCCGAGGTTATAGACACGGGAAGGACCAGTGGACTTGACCAGGATCTGATGATCCGAGAGCTGGGTGGGATTCATCCAATCCTGAGGAAGTGGGCAGACACGCCACTCGTTCTTGCGGCCGATGGCAAAGCAGATCTCCATGAGTGAGGGCATCGGCTTATTCTTTATGTAATAGATGCCATTGATGATGCGGCCGATATAACCTTCCGCCAGCATGAGGGAGACGGTCTTTGTCTTAGCGGAGTATGAGCAGCGCACGCGGATATCCTTGAGGCAGAAGACACGGGATGGGTAGCTCATTACCTCATTCATGATGCGCGTTTCAATCTTAGTTCTTTTCATGTCTTTTTTACTTCTTTTAAAATTTTCTGCTACTTTATATCAAGTTTTGTTAATTTAAACAAATAGTTTAGGATTGAAATGCACTGTAGATTTCTTGGGTGTATTTCAGCGGAGAATATACGGGGAGAAAAGGCTAAAAAGCTTGTATTTTTTTTTTTTTTTTTTTTTTTTTTTTTTTTTTTTTTTTTTTTTTTTTTTTTTTTTTTTTTTTTTTTTTTTT